>SVTI01000065.1 GCA_015063855.1 Oscillospiraceae bacterium | reverse complement strand
AGCTCCCGGTAAACACAGCAGAAAGAAAGAACTCCTACTGGTGGTATCCTATGGTTCTTGATCTTGATGCTCTTGACTGTGATGCTCCCGCTATCATCAAGGAACTTGGTGCTATGAAGATTCCCTGCTACGGTATTCAGTGGCCTGAAGCATACCTTGAAAAAGCATACAGCGAAAACATCGGTTTCGGTTCTGTAAACTTCCCCTTCAACTCCACAGAGTACACCGATCCCGCAAGCGTAAACTACAAGGCAGCTAACTGCCCCGTAGCTCATGACCTTCGTTCCAAGACAGTATGTCTCTTCTTACATCCCTCCTGGGAGCCCGTACATATCGAGAAGTGTATCGAAGGCTTCAAGGCTGCTCTTGCAAAGCATTACAAAGGCTAATTTTAGTTTAAAATAATAATTAAGGCTGTAGAAAACTTAATATTCTACAGCCTTATTCTGATAATGAGGTAATTAATAATGGAAAAGATCAAATGGGGCGTTATAGGCGCCGGCGGTATAGCAGACAGAAGAACACTTCCCGGAATGATGCTCGCAAAGAATGCGGAGCTTGTTGCTGTAATGGAAGTAAACATGGAGCTTGCCGAAAAGCTTCGTGAAAAGTATAACGCAAAATATGCTTATGATAATTATAAGGATCTCCTTGCCAATGACGAGATCGAGGCGGTATATATTGCTTCTCCCGTTATCTGCCATAAGGAGCAGGCTATAGCGGCTGCAAAGGCAGGCAAGCATATACTTCTTGAAAAGCCCGCAGCACTTACAATAGAGGACGGCGAAGAGATACTTAATGCTGCCAAGGATGCAGGTGTCCTCATCGCATCCGGCTTTATGATGAGATATCACGGTTATCATCAGAAGGTTAAAGAGATGATCGCAGAGGGTGCTATCGGTGACATAGTTTCTGCACGTGGTCAGCTCACCTGCTGGTATCCCGAAATTGAGGGTGCATGGCGTCAGGATAAGTCTCAGTCGGGCGGCGGTGCGCTTATGGACATGGGTGTTCACTGTATCGACCTTATCGAATATATTACAGGCACCAAGGTTGTTGAGACCTGCGGCTTTAATAACACAAGAACCTTCTCCTATAATGTAGACGATTCTTCTAACATTCTTTGCAAGCTTGACAACGGTGCGGTTGCTTATGTCGACAGTCATTTCAATATTCCCGATGAAGCGGCATTCTGCCGTCTTGAATTCTACGGAACAAAGGGTTCTATCCTCTGTGAAGGAACAGTTTCCCAGATCGAGGCAGGCGAGGTCAAGGCTGTTATCACAGGTGATGCGGGCGGCTATAATGCGGCGCAGAACAGAACCACCGACGGTGCATTCAAGGTTGAGGCTGAGCTTGGAAATATGTATACTAAGGAGATCGAATCCTTCGGAAACTCTATTATCAACGGTACAGCACTTACAGTACCCCTTGAGGATGCTATCCACGTTCAGAAGGTAGCTATGGCTGCTTATACTTCTACCGAAGAAAAGAGATTTGTTGAGGTTAAGTAATAAATGACAGATATTAAAGAATTTTTGATGCCTCAGCCCAAAAGAGTTGAGCAAAAAGAGGGCGAGGTAAAGGTAAAGGGTATAAAGGTTACAGGCTTTACCTGCGAATGCGAGGTTTATAAGACCGCCATGGAATACCTTTCTGTATTCGGCGAGGGTGATTATACCGTTGAAATAGAAAAAACAGAGGTACTTGAAGGTAAAAAGGAGAGCTATATCCTTGATATCACAGAGGATAAGGCTATCATCAAGGCAAATGATGCTGCAGGTATATTCTATGCTGTAATTACCTTGACCGAGATTTATAAGGGAGGAGCGCTCCCCATTGTACATATCGAGGATGCTCCCGATTTCTATGACAGAGGTCTGCTTCTCGAGAACCGTTACGGCTCCGACTTTATGACTCTTGATGACTATAAGAAGGCTATAGATTATCTTGCAAGGATGAAATACAATCAGCTGACCGTGGGTATTTACGGTTGCTGGTGTGTTCAGTATGATATGCGTCTTTCCGAGTTTCTCTATGTACCCCTCGAATGTCATCCCGAATTAAAAACTCCCCGTGACATAAGGTATTGGTCGCCAAAGCGTAATGCTTTTGTAGAAAGAGAGAATCTTCTTCCCACCATTTTTGAAGAGGACTATCTCGGTGAGCTTATAGCTTATGCAAAGTCGAGAAATATAACCATAAAGCCCTTGTTCAACAGCTTCGGACATAATACCCTTATCCCCAGACTTCATCCCGAGCTTTCAGCGAAGGATGAGAACGGTAACCCCACAAAGCATGGCTTCTGTGTTTCGGATGAGGCAGTATTTGAGTATATGTTTGCCATCTATGATGAGATCATAGATAAGTATATGAAGCCGTATTCGCTTGATGCAATTGAGATCGGTCTTGACGAGGTCTATGCATGGTTCGGTGAAGATCTTGACGATATTTACGGCAAATTCGAGCCCTATTGCCGCTGTGAAAGATGCCGTAATATGGATAAGAAGGAGCTTATGCTTGCCTTCATTATTCGCGTATGTAAATATCTTAAGTCAAAGGGAATGAAGCACATCTATATCTATCATGATATGCTCTTTGAAATATTTGATATAGTAAACGATGACCTTGTTGAGCTCTTTAAGAGAGAGGATATCTACGATGTAGTTGTCCTTGACTGGTGGAGCTATACTAAGGAGGAGGACGTATTCCAGAAGCGTGAGATAAATTCACTTTTCCGTTCTATTGCAAAGCCCTTTACAGGCTATTACCACTGGGTAGTTCCCATGGAGTATAATAATAATATTTATGCTCATGCAAAGCTTATAAAGAAGCACGGCTTCGAGGGTATCGAATCCTATTCCTCCTTTGAATACTGCTTCGACCGACCCTTTATGTATCAGGCGGAATTGGGTTGGAATATTGATACCGTTGAGGATTATGAGGGATTCCTCCGCCGTTATGCGGCAAACAGATTCCCCGAGGACACCGAGAATGCAAGGAAGGCTCTCGATATTATGGCAAAGGTGATGGTGAACGATACCGTTGTCAATAAGATGAACAGCCTTGAATACTATTGGTTTACTTATGTTACCGCCGACGAAGAATACCCCCGTAACTTCCCGGGAGGAGCCTATAAGAAGATCTTCGATGCAAGGGATGAGTATATAGCATACTTTGAGGAGACTATCAAGGCAACCAAGGAAGCAATGGCCTTCTTTGCAAACAAGGAAAGTGAGATTTCAAGAGTATGGTATGCTATCGCAAAGCACTATTATACATACTCCTGTGAGTACTTCACCATGGTGAAGCTTGCAGAGGGCTATAATGACGGCAGTATTGATGCAGAGGGTGTTATAGTTCACTTGGAGGAGCTTCTCAAGCTTCATGAGGACTTTATGGCTACTGTAGAGGATACCAGAATTGAGGCAAACTCCTACGTTTATATGCGTAACCACTCTATAAACCGTCAGGTTTATGTAGATCTTATCGACTATTTCAAGAATACCGATAAGCCTAAATTAGAGCTTTGCGACCTTCGTTACGTTGCAAGCGATAGATTTAATAAATTGAGATAAGGAGACGCAGAATATGAAATGCGGTGCTTATGAAATGCAGATAACCCCCTGTATAGGTACAACTCTTCCTGGATATTTCCAGTTCAGATATGCTGACGATATCCTCGATGAGCTCTATGCCAAGGCGGTTATATTTGATAACGGGGAATTGGTAACAGGCTTCGTTGCCCTTGATATTCTCCATGTTAACGCAAGAATTGTTGAAATGATACGCGACCGTTTTGAAAAGTTAACCGGTATAAAGGGAACTAACCTTATGGTTACGGGTACTCATACCCATACGGGACTTCCCATGGAATATAACGATGAATTCAGCATCGTTGATGAGGATTGGATCAAGTTCACCTGCACCAAGGCGGCTGACTGTGCTTATGTAGCATACAAGCACAGAAAGGATTGCCATATCGGTTACGGCTATACAGAGGAACATGAGCTTTCCTTCAACCGTCGCTTCTGGCAGGAGGACGGTGTGGTACGTACATGGCCGGGTATATGCAATCCCGCAAATGTCAAGGAGGCAGGCCCTGTTGATCCTTCCGTCGATGTTGTCCGTATAGATGATTTGGATTGTAATCCCATTGCAGTTATCACCTGCTTTGCAAATCACCTTGATATGATTGGCGGTACAGCCTTCTCGGCGGACTATCCCGGTGAGCTTTCCCGCAGCTTAAAGCAGGCTCTCGGTATGGATGTAGTGTCATTGTTCCTGAACGGCTTCTGCGGTGATATAACTCATATCGACTATCGCGGCAAGCATCCCTTTGGAAAGAACGGACATATCAAGTGCGGCAGAATACTTGCAAACGATGTTCTTTCTATCTATGACAGCATTCTTTGTATAGATACAAATGAGCTTGGCTGTGCCTCTGTAGTTAAGATTATTGACCGCCGCCAGCCTACAAAGGAGATGTACGAGTGGGGTAAGGCTTACCTTGCAGGAGAGCTTGAAAAGGCAGAGGAGGTCATCGATGAAGGCGATTACGAAAAGCCCTCTACAGGTGATAATGAACTTATGGAGCGCTCATATGCAAAGTGTAATGTAAATCTCTATGAGAATCCGATACTCAACGAGAAGGTTGAGCTTCAGGTGATCAAGGTTGGTGACGTTTATTTCAACGGCGCACCCGGTGAGATATTTGCAGAGCTTAGTCTTGATCTCAAGGAGAAATCAGATAAGGAACGCAATGTGAATGTAGAGCTTGCCAACGGCTGCTACGGTTATATTGCAACAAAGCAGGCGTTCTCAGAGGGCGGCTATGAGGTAACTCTCGACAGATACGTAAATATGTCCGAGGATACAGGAGATATCATGGTCGATACTCTTGTAGAGCTTCAGGACGAGGTTTAATTAATTATTTTATAGGACGGCCTTTTGCCGTCCTATTGATTTTCTATAGATTTTGTGCTAAACTTGATATATAAAACTTGGAAAGGTGTGATTTCATGAATATCAGATCATCGATTTGTGTTATCTTGTCTGCTCTTATGCTTATAAGCATTACATCCTGCGGAAATTTTAAGAAAAACCTCAAGGAATACGATGAGGCTGTCAACGGTGAGGAAGAGAAGGTAACTGCACCGGATGACGTAACCAGCCTTTTTGACAAGCTCGAGGAAGAGAGTAAATCCGAGACAGAAAAGAATACTACTGAGCTTGAGGCGGAAAAGAAGGCATACACCTTCTATAAAGAAAACGTCTTTACCGAGGGTGATATTCAGCCTCTGTACGCAGAGTATGGAAAAGTCTACTCCTTTGCTGTATCAAAGTATACTGCAGAGGGTAAGGGTTACCTTATCGATTATGAGGGAAATATCCTTACAGAGCTGACAAACCCCGAAGCCTATGCTTTTTGCCAGATTTGTAATTTTTCAAATCATGTAGAATGCGTAGATTATATAACGATAGAGGAAAATGAGATGGCTGCGGGAATGGGACATGGCGCTCCTCCTTCAATAGCAATTGATGAGGAAATGCTGAACACCTATGAGATCATAAACGGATTTATCAACAGCTCCGAGCTGAATAAGGATGTGTGTATCTCGCCCCTTTTCAAGACTAATGTAAACGAATTCGGAAATCGTGACACCTATAAGCTGAGCGGATATTACGGTATGCTTGTTGACGGTGAGCTGTATACCGATGATTATGAGAACGGTGTAGATTTTGACTATAACGGTATCGGTGCTCTCTGTAAGGACGGCAAATGGGGTTATTTCAATTCTAAAGGTGAGCAGATACTCCCCTTTGAATTCTCGGCTGCCGATTATCTGCCCGAGGGCTACTATATACCGCAAGGCGATGTTGATTTTCCTTACTCATCATCCTACGGTTATATAGCACTTTGTAAGGACGGAATGTGGGGGTATGCCGATCTTGAGGGCAACATGGTCACCGACTTTGAGTTTGAGGAGGCACGTCCCGTTTATACTGACAAGGCATGGGTGAAAATTGACGGTGCATGGTCTGTTATCGAATTTTCAAAGCCGGGAGAGGGTATTACAGTAGAGAATGCCGCCGAGCTGCTTGAAGCAAAATTCGGTAATATATATGACTATGAGTATTCCTTTGTGGAGGAGACCGAGGACTATTATCTCACCGAGGGCTATATCTTCAAGGGCTCAAGCGAAAGAAGTGAACAGTACTTTATTGTGCTGAAAAACTCTTATTTAAAATATTACAGTCAATTCGATTGAGCCTTTTGTCCTGATAAAACCCAAATTACACACAGAACACACAAGTATGTATAATATAGCTACATTCAAGCGAGGAGAAATATTATGAAAAAGATTTTGACATTATTGATTGCCGGGGCGATGCTTTTTTCGATGTGTTCTTGCGCTGTAACCCGGGCGCCTGTTGAAATGGAAGAAACTGTTGCACAAAAAGAGGAAAAGGAATCCTCAACGGGAAATGAAACCGAAAGTATTTTTGGCAAAGAACCCGTGGAGGCTGAAAAGTCTTATAGGGTAATCGCCGAAAATGTCTTTGCCGAGGGTGATATTCAGCCCATACGTACAAATGATGTTATGTATTCCTTCGGTTACAGCGAGTATTCAGACGGTGCAGAAGTATATCTTATCGATTACGAGGGAAATAAGATAGTAAGCCTTGGAGCGGATGATTCCGACCAAGAAAGAAATGGCTTTTGTGATTTCTGCGGTGAATACAATGTCGGTTCATATACCATTGACCCCGAAACCGCTGAATTTATAAATAATTACGAGGGACACGGAGGCACAGGTCTTGTAGTCTTTGATCCCGATACAGCTACATTCTATGATATGTGGGGTGATTGGCCTACCGAAATACAGGAATGGGATGATTACAATGTAGTTCCCGTGGTTAAGGCGGTTGAGGCGACCGAGGAGCAGAAGATGTATGGAATCGAGCATGGCTGTGAGCTTACCGGTGAATATGTATTGACCTTGGCTAACGAGGCTGTAGAACGAGGTTATGAATATGCCCTTAAGTATGACCGTGATGGTATTGCCGCACTTTGCAAGGACGGTAAATGGGGATATTTCAATTCGGAGGGTGAGCAGATACTGCCCTGTGAATATGATGCATCCTTTACCTACACAGATTATTTTATAGACAGAGAGGTATCGGTACCTTATTCCTCATCCTGCGGCTATATTGCGCTTGAGAAGGACGGAATGTGGGGCTATGCAGACCTTGAGGGTAATATGGTCACCGACCTTGAGTTTGAGGAAGCACGTCCCGTATACATGGGTAAGGCATGGGTAAAGATCGACGGTGAATGGTCTGTTATTTCCTTTGAAGAATATGATGATATCATTACAGAGGAGGAGGCTATAGCCATTGCCGAGGAATACGGTAATGATGTTACTTATACACCCGAGCTTAACGACAAGTACTACGGAACTGTGTCCTACGGCTTCAGAAATGTGGACGAATACGGGTACCTCGCCGATTTCTGGGTGCTTTATAACGGTGATATATATACATCACTTTCGAGAAACTACGAATATAATTTCTAACAAATTTTATACCAAAAAATCCGTTGCAAAAAAATGCAACGGATTTTTTATATTATAGGAAATTGCGTTATTTCGGGCACTGAAGAAACACAATTATGCTCGGTCCATACCCGATCATTCGGTGCGGGCCGGCGCCCGCTTTTTTAATATATAGGAAATTGCTCCGTTTCGGGCATTGAAGTTAGAGGTTTGACGTAGTTCATGCCCGATCATCGCTGCGGGTCGGCGCCCGCTTTTTTATATAATTGTTATGCGATCAGGTTAAATAAGGTAAGTATCAAGGGTATCGTAGCTACAGACAGTACTGTTGCAATTCCCACACCCAATGCCGCATATTCGGGCTTGATGTCATATTTCTCCGCAAATACCGTGGTGGTAGCCGCAGTTGGCATTGCCGCCATAAGTACGGTAAAGAGAGCTATCTGCTCAGGCAGCTTTAAGAGTATTACCGCCGCACCTATAATGATCGGGAATATTATCAGCTTGCACAGACAGAGCCAATAGACCTTGAGATTTGTAAAGAGCTTTTTGTAGGGCAGCTTTGCCAGTACTCCGCCGATGATAAGCATTGATATCGGTGTGGAGAGTCCTCCGAGATAGTCCATTGTGTTGAGTAAGGGCGTGGGCAGAGGTATACGAAGCACGTATATCAGTATACCTATAAGGGAGGGAATAGTGCCGAAGTTGATAAAGATCTTTTTCGGACTTATTTTGATCTCCGGGTTTGCCTTGCCCAGTATGTATAGACCGTAGGTCCATGAGAGAATATTGAAGGAGATGCAGTAGAACGCTCCCCAAAAAACTCCCTTAGGCCCTATCACCGCCGCTAAAACAGGGAAACCGTAGAAGGCGGCGTTTTCAAACATCGAAGCATACTGGAATATCTGCTTCTCGCATTTGTCCCTCAAGGGTCTTGAGCATAAGAAACCGAATGCCGCCGCTATTATATGAAGCACAAGGGAGAGAAGGACGATTAATGCGCCCTCCTTCAGATTCTGCTTTGAATATTCAACATTTACAAGGGAGGATATCAGCAGAAAGGGCTGTGCTATACAGAGTATGAGGTTAGAAAGTCTTTTTGAGAGACTTTCATCGATTATGTTTAATTTTCTTGCAATAAATCCTACCGTAACCAGCAGGAACATCGTCAAAACGACGTTAGCCGAAACCGAAATGCCCAAAATTTAAACCTGTCCTTAATTTTTGTGATAAACAGCATTGTACTACTTTAACAGTAAATTGTCAAGTCTGACCGGTCAACTCGTCAAGACGTGCCTTGATCATCTTCATATCGGTGAGCATACCCTCTTTTTTATGAGGATCGCGAAGAAGCAGGGAAGGGTGATATACAGCCGTCATCTCAAAATTACCCTTCTTATACCACTTGCCGTGTTCCTTTAATATCTTGAAATTGGGATCGATGAGACGCATAGCCGATATTCTGCCGAGGCATACTATCATCTTAGGCTTGATAAGTCTTATCTGATCACGCAGATACTCTATGCACATATCCTGCTCGGAGGGGAGGGGATCACGGTTCTTGGGGGGACGGCATTTGAGCATATTTGCTATGTATACATCCTCTCGTGCTATACCGACAGCCTCAAGGTACTTGTCAAAGAGTTTACCTGCTCTGCCAACGAATGGGGTACCGGTGAGGTCCTCGTTTTCACCGGGGGCCTCACCTATAAACATAAGGTCGGCATTTTTGTTTCCGCATCCGAAAACGCAGTTCGTTCTCGTTTTGCAAAGCTCACATTTTTCACAGCTCTTACACTGAGCTTCAAGTTCTTCCCAGGTCATTTTTACATCCTTTCAGTACAGCGGTGACAATCTTTCCACCGCATCGTTGATACACAGTCTCTCGCAATGCTCAAGAATGTGATATATGTAGTTTTTATTTTTCAGCCTTTCGGCGAATTCTCCTATAAATGAGGTTTCACAAGCATCCTCCAATACAAGGTAATAGCATCTGTCGTCATAATATACCGACGATCTTTTGTTATAGCGCCTGACCGAGAGTATTTTCAACGCCGATAAAAGAGGGTCGAGTCCTTTAAAACGGTAAATAACACTTATATGTATCCCGCCCTCTCTTATTTCGAGAGTCGGATCCTTGGCATCCAGCTTTGATACGAATATCTCACAGCCTCCCTTTCTTGAGGGGAATACCTGCAGACAGAGCTTATGACTTGAGGTGTCAAAGCCTGTGCGCTTGCCGGCATCGTCAAGGATATTGCGGAATGCCTCCTTGGTTTCTCTGTTATCGTAATCTATATTATCACAGGACAGGGCGTATTTTGCCATGTCCTTCGGAGAGAGCATAATTTTAAGCTTGCTGTCTCCGATTACTATCAGTTCCATTCTACCACTTCCTCTGTTATTATTATAAGCAGAAATGCGGGAAAATGTAACCCCAAAATTTATGGAAAATCAGTATATTTCTTTTAGTGCAGCGCATATATTACCGCTGTTTGCATTTAAGACCGCATAGCCGTAAATAGCCGAGCCTCTATAGGAGCTTTTTTTCTTGGCATACCTGATCTGCTCACCTATTTCCTCTGCATCGCCCCATTCGGGTACCTTATATGCGGCATGGGAGATGATAAGAGCGATATTTTTGCCCTTGAGCTTGTTATCCCACCAATCGCAGAGCTCTGCGAAGGGGGCGTTTTTATCAGTAAAGCTCCAGTATATTTGCGGGGAGATAAAATCTATGTATCCGCCCTCTATCCAGGAGAGAGCATCGCAATATATCGAGTCATAAGCACTTAGACCGCTTGTTTTTGAGCCACCGTTGCTTCCGTTATCGTTAGACCATATACCGAAGGGGGATATGCCGAAATAACATTTTTGCGCTATGGCGGCATAGCTTTCCTTTATCAGTGAATTAACGTTCTGTCTTCTCCAATCCTCAAGTGAAAGGGATGAACCGTATTTTATATATGATACGGTATCGTCAAACTCCTTGTCATTAACGGGGTACGGGTAGAAATAATCGTCGAAAACTATCGCATCCACCTCGTAATTGTCCGCTATCTCCTTAACACCCCTTGCTATAAGCTCTCTTACCTCGGGAATACCGGGATCATAGTAGAGTGCACCGTTGTAGGCTACGGTATATTCGGGATGAAGTCTTGCGGGATTTGACTCTGCAAGGGTGGTAATATCAGTAGTATTAGTTGTGACCCGCAGAGGATTGACCCATGCACAGACCGCTATGTTACGACTGTGGGCTTGCTCGGTCAGATATTTTAATATGTCTATATTATCTGGAAATGCCTGTCCCTGCTTTTGGCATAGGTAAGCTGAGGAAGGGAATATCCTTGAATGATAGAGTGCATCCGAGCTCGGACGAACCTGCAATACCACCGTATTCATCGAATTATCCTCTACGGTGTCGAGGATGGAATCTATCTCTGATTTTAATTCATTTGAGCTCAGAGTGTTTGATGACGGAAAGTTGATATTTGAAACCGAGGCTATCCATACAGCCCTAATCTCACCATCACGCTCTAATATTCTTTCGGTAACCGAGCTTGACCCTTTCTTTGGTACGGCGGCATCTTCCTTTATCGGCTTAAATACCGATGTCAGGGTGAATACCATAGCTGCAGTTATAAGTGTAAAAGCGGTGGTTATAAGTACAATATTTCTTCTTTTATCGGCTTTTTTCTTCGACATCACAAACCTCGTTAATTAGAATAACATATTTTCACCTTTATTGCAAGGGTATGGTAAATTATATTCCGATAATCCTTTTAATATTCTTTTGTATCTTGAAAAAATTGTCAAAGTGTGGTATAATAATATAAATAAAAAATCGTATAAGGATTATGACATGGGAATAGAAAGACTGAATGAATTCTGGCCCGATTGGAAGATAGGAGAGGTGCTTGGCGAAGGCTCCTTCGGTAGAGTTTATAGGGCAGAGAAGCGTGAGATGGGATTCTCGGACTATTCTGCCATTAAGCATATCTCGATACCCACGACCCGTGCGGAGTATGACGCACTGCGTAACGAGGGTATGAGTGTGTCTGACACCAAGGAATATTTTCGTGATATAGTCAAGGACTTTGTTAACGAAATAAGACTCATGACCTCCCTTAAGGGTGCGCCCAATATCGTGGCGGTAGAGGACTATAAGCTGATAGAGAAGAGCGATGATATAGGATATGATATCTTTATCCGTATGGAACTGCTTCGTTCCTTCAAGGAGCTGCTGGACGACCATATTCCTGCCGAAGCAGAGGTTATCAAGATGGCTCTTGATATTACCAATGCTCTTGAAATATGTCAGAAGGAGAATATTATCCACCGTGATATCAAGCCTGCCAATATCTTCATGGATAAGTACGGCAATTTCAAGTTAGGCGATTTCGGTATAGCTAAAGAACTGGAAAAGACCACAGGTGCGGCATCCGCCAAGGGTACATTTTCCTTTATGGCACCCGAAGTGGCACACGGACAGAGATATGACAATACCGTAGATATATATTCTCTCGGACTTGTGATGTACACCCTTCTCAACGGCAACCGTGCTCCCTTCATTCCCCGCGACGGCAGAGTTACTTATAGTGACCGAAAGAATGCCAATGACAGACGCTTGGCAGGTGAACCGTTGCCGAAAATAGAAGGTGTATCACATACACTCAATGATATAATCCTTACCGCTTGCTCTTATGACCCTGCGAGAAGGTTTAAATCTGCTTCGGCATTTAAGAATGCATTAAAGAGTTATAATAATGCACCGAAGCCGACACCTGCTCCGTCGCCGGTTACTTCAGTACCCAAGCAGAATATCGATTCAACCACAGCGGCAAGAAAGCCTGAGTCTATGCCTCAAACAGAGGTAGCAAGAAAGCCTGAACCCAAGCCTGAGATCGATGCAACCGTAGCGGTAGCACATAAGCCCGAGGTGAAAAGGGAAGAGAATATCGAGCCCGTTAAAGCACCTAAAAAGAAAAAGGGCGGTATAATAGCTGTAGCAATAATACTTGTGGTAGCATTACTTGCAGTAGCAATAGTGCCGGGGATGCTTGATAACGCTAAGAATAAGGGAACAACCGGTGATGTTGAATGGTCTTACAGAGATAATACCCTTGTGATATCCGGAGAAGGAAAAATGGGAGACTATGATATTGATGGTACTAAAGCTCCGTGGACGAAATATAATGAAGAGATCGAAGAGATAGTTGTCGAAGAAGGTGTCACAAGCATAGGCGATTATGCGTTCTATTACTATAGCTTAGGCGATTATGCGTTCTATTCCTGCGACAGCTTGACAAGTGTAACGATACCGGATAGTGTCACAAGCATAGGCGATCATGCGTTCTATTCCTGCACCAGCTTGACAAGTGTAACGATACCGGATAGTGTCACAAGTATAGGAGATCAGGCGTTCTCTAACTGCGAAAACTTAACAAGTGTAGCGATACCAGATAGTGTCACAAGTATTGGCAATGATGCGTTCTCTTACTGCGACAGCTTGACAAGTGTAACGATACCAGACAGTGTCACAAGCATAGGCGATGAAGTGTTCTCTTCCTGCGACAGCTTGACAAGTGTAACGATACCTGACAGTGTCACAAGCATAGGCGATTTTGCGTTCTCTTGGTGTACCAGCTTGACAAGTGTAACGATACCTGACAGTGTCACTAGCATAGGCTATGGTGCGTTCTTCTTATGTGATAGCCTTACAATAGAGTGTCCCTCGGGTTCATACGCTGAACAGTATGCTATTGAAGAAGGGATACCTTATACGGCAATGTAACCGTTGTAACAGGTGTGATATAATAAAAGAATAATTGACTTATAAAAACAGAGAGGGAAACCATTTTCGCTCTCTGTTGCTGTTTTTTAATGCAGAAGTTAAGTGACCGATAAATTATAGTTTGTCGGGGAGTTTACTATAACAAAATGTCTTAAACAAACTAACGGAGAGCACTACACTAATAGCCTTCCCCAGCGGGGAAGGTGGCATTGGTGGAATTTTCTAAGCGCTTTCAAGCGGTTGGAAAATCCTACCCAATGACGGATGAGGAGAGCG
>SVTI01000064.1 GCA_015063855.1 Oscillospiraceae bacterium | reverse complement strand
GGTTTTCGTGAAAAGTCTCCGTAGGCGTACTAAGTACGGTAGTGAGGCTTTTCGCGGAAAAGTGTGAAAAAAGGGCTGAAACTCGATGTTTTAGCCCTTTTTGAATGCTTATTCAGTTGGTTTGGAGTATCAGATGTTAATTATTAAAAATTTTTTGGGGAGAATAAAACTTTTGATAATTATTAATTTCACACGTCCGACCGACTTTTTCGACAGTCTGAACGCTCCTTGACCAAAGGAGCGTTACTTATATTAACTTGAATTACATTAAGCCTTCCATCGCAGAGAGGTACTCATAGTAGTCTATGATCTCCGCATCCTTGGGGAAGGTGAAGGGTTCATAAACGATTCCTGTGCTGTCAATGATATATCCGTCCTCGTTGAAGGTGAATTCCTCTTCACTTCCTTCTACCGTAGCTGTGAGAGTATCACCGTCGATGGAATACTCGCAATCGTTGATTGCTAAGAATGTCTCAAGATCGGTGCTTACGTACGCATTAAAGGTATCGTCAAGTATTTCTATAACACCGTACATTTCGTCTTCTTCATAATACCATGTACCAATGAAATCATTCTTTTTGCTTTCGGAGACGGGCTTATCCTTGTTGTTATCCTCGTCCTCGTTTACTTCGTTTTTGGGGTCGGAATTTTCTTCGTCGTCTGCCTTGTTGTTCTTTTCGTCGTCTGCCTTTTCCTCTGCCTTTTCCTCTACCTTTTCATCATCCTTGGGGTTTTCCTCGATGGTAACACATCCTGCAAAGATCGAAATTACCATAAGAAGGGATAAAATAAGGGCTGTGAGTCTTAATGCTTTCATATTTTTTCTCCTTTGAAATTATTATTGTTTTTTGTTGGTCTTTTGTTTTTATTATCATCGATATCATCGACATCGATGTGATCATCGTCGTCATACATATTATCAAGCTTGTCGTCGATATCCTCATTAAGCTCATCATTGATGTTATCATCAAGCTTGTCGTCGATATCCTCATTAAGCTCATCATTGATGTTATCATCAAGCTTGTCATCGATATCCTCATTAAGCTCATTATCGATATCTTCATCGATATCCTCGTCAAGCTCATTATCGATATCTTCATCGATTAATTCCTCTTCTTCCTCAAAAAGGGGAAGAACGTCCTTGGCATTTTTAAAGGAAGTCTGAGGCTCGAAGTCTGTAGCACTTCCCGTATTATCAAATGATATGTACTTTACATAATTATCTTCATCGTAACAGCATACAAGAGAATACTCTGTATTGTCAGGAGTTGTTTCCTCGTGAATATAGAAATAACGGGAGTCAAATTCACCGGGAAGAACGGGCTCAAAATACTTCGCTTCATTTCCTTCAAGATAGTAGAGATCATAGATCTTGAAAAATTCTTCATTTTCAGCGACAACACCGAAGGCTATGATATCTCTGCCGTATACTTCGGCATACAGATAACCGAGCTCCTCGGGCAAATATCTACCGTTGAGAAGCTCTCCGGACATTTCGTCGGTCATAGAAGAGGGGTCGTCAAAGGCATCTCTGTATTGCTTTATAAGCTTTTCGAAGGAGGTAGTAAAGTCAGGAGCTTCTTCCTCAGGATCGTTTTCGGGTCTGAGTTCGGGATCGGGCTCGTTTTTATCGGTTTCGGGAGCGTTTGTCATATCTGTCGAAACGGTCTCCTTATCCTCTTTTTTATCGCTGTCATTCTTTCGGTGTATCTTGTCCTTTTCATTTTCCTTGATATCAGAGGTATCGAAGGAGGAAACAAGCTTGGTTATACCGAAGATTATAAGGGCGATACAGAGAACTGTTGCCAATCCTATACCGAGAATAGTTAAAAATCTGAGCGCAAGCGCCTTTTTCTCCTTGGCTATGGTATCCGCCTTGGGAGCAGTTCTGATTATCGGGAACTCTCTTACCGCCGAAGGTGCTTGGTCGTGTGCAGGAGTCGGATTAACGGTTGGCTTTGGAGCAGGATTGAGTGTCTGTGTCTGTTCTTTGAGCAATTCGGCTTCGCATTCAGGACAGTAATCAAGACCGTTTTCTGTCGGCTTGCCGCATTTTCCGCAGAATTTTGACATTTTATATTCCTCCGTATTCATACGAGCTTTTTAAAATTAAACACCAGTATTATATCATATAAACTAAAAAAATGCAATATAAATTCACAATAAAGCGTTTTACACTATAAATGTGAAGCGCCCCCTGCCTTTTAGGGCAGGGGGCAGTCGGCTTTCGCCGACAGAGGTAGCATTAATTAAAATACTCTATATGATGATATAGTTTTCATGACATATAACAGTATACGATTAAGTTTTACAAAAATCGGGGTCTGAGGAAAAATATTTTAAAAAAACTTTAATCGTCATCCTCGTCGTCATCCTCATCGTCATCCTCGTCGTCATCATCATCATCATCATCTTCTTCTTCATCGTCATCCTTGTCGTCATCACGATCATGGTCATTGCGATTATGATCATCGCTGTCACGATATTCATCATCGTCATCATCGTCATCATCGTCATCATCGTCGTGATAGTCATTATCGTCATCATCGTGATAGTCGTTATCGTCATCATCCTCGTCGAAATTGTCATTGGGATTATTTTTGTCGGGAATGGTGGTGACCGGAGGGTGGGTTTCGGGAACAGAAGTGTCTGCTTGAGATATCGGCGAAGTGGTCACATGCGTATCGGAAGCAGTTTCCTTGGAAGGCTTTTTTTGAGGCTCTGCCGAGCTTGTTCTGTCGGTGGCGGTGGTTTCAGGAGCTTTATTTTCCTCTGCGTAAGGCTCTGTGGTTTGAGGCTCCTTTGTTTCGGGTGTGATCGTGTCGGGCACGGAGGTTACGGTCGTGGTAAGTTGTACAGGGGTGGAGGATTCTATGGTAATATTGACCTTATTATTGAAATAGCTTTTAAGCTCAACTAAAAGCATATCCTCTGTCTTGGAACACCATTTGTCATTACTTGAATCAGTTCTGATGTGTATCTCTCCGCCTTCCTTGAGATAACCGAGCTTCATGGCGCGCTCGGCAAATTCATCCGAAAATACGCACAGCTCCTTTCCGTAATATTTCATGCCTTCAAGTACGGCAGCACCATCTTTGTTTTCTGCATTTACATTGGAGACATATCCGAGGCGGGTTACTTCTATTCTGATCTCAGGATTGATCCTTATAAATACACTTCCCGCAGACGCATTAAGGTAATAGTATGCTCCGAGGAATATAAAGCATATACATGCGGCACAGGCGACGATTACAGAAATATATTTTTTGACAGAGCAGGACCTTTCTTTGTTGACTCTTCTTTCGAGTATAGGATCGCTTATTCTGTCACCGAGTGAATAGCCGAGGTTTGCAGCCTTTACAAAGCGGCCTTTTTCATCCATAAGAATAACGTAGGCATCATGGCATTCCATTACGAGATAAGTCATTTTGAATCGCCCCCCTTCTTAATACTGTTGAGATGTCCTCTGATTGTTTCAAATCCGTTGGTGTATGCAAGGAGAATTGCTACAAGATATTTTCGGTGTCTTTCCAACAGCTTTTTTTCAACTCCCGAGCCAGAGGAAAGCTGTGTTATAGGTAATTTTTTAGTAGCGGTAAGAAGCTCAAGCAAATATGGATTTTTCTTTGCATAATTCAATACCCTATGGCAGGAATCAAGCGTTCGGGTCTGCTTGGGACAGTTGTCTGCAACAGCGGTAAGCTCAATACCGTATTCGGCAAGAAGAGCTGAAAATTCTGCAAGCTCCTTCTTTGTACCGGTGGAATCAATATGAAGTTCTATATTGTTCTCAGTTGCCTCAGTCCTTTGATTGAGATCCCTTGTATCCTCTTCATTAGCTTGGGCATCGAGAGAAATAACCGCCGAGTGCTTTGCTTCCTTTCTTTTGAAATCGATAAGGCGACTTTTTATTACGACAGAAGCAAAATTGAGAAAGGCGCCCTTCGATTTATTATACGAATTGATCGCTTCATAGAATGCAAACATAGCAATACTGAGATCATCCTCGTACAGGCTGTTGTCATTTTTATTGAATTTGGCAGTTTCCTTTTTTATGAAGGGCAGATACTGACGGATAAGCTCATCGGCAGCGGCGCTGTCGGTCTTAGCCCTCATTACCTGACCTATTATCTGGTGCTCGGTTTCCATTTTGTCTCCTTACAAGTAGTTTACGGATACTGTACGATCTTTTTGGGGTAATGTAATAATTTTTTCCAATATGATGATACCACACTCCTCTTAAGAAAAACACATAAAATATGTAAAATTTATATATATATTGTGATTCGGCATGCTATGTTAACACTTGGTTAAATTTAAAGTAAAAATCAATTCATATAAAAATGTTATTATATTTCTTATCGTATATAAAAATGAAATGAAGTTATTTCAATGTTATGAAAAAGAAGATAATACGTTATTCATTGTACCTGTTGTTTTTCATAATTCTCGTTACTGCGGTCAGCATCTGCGTGATAAAGATCAAGCATAAACTTATCGATAACGAGATAGCCTCCGCTAAGCCGGATACACAGGTGTACAGCATATATTATAATTCGCTTACATACAGGGAGCAGCTCCTCTATAATGCTGTGACCTATGCGGCAAGCGAACATCATGAAATGAGCTCAGTTATAGATTCCGAGTATTCTATGGAGGAGTTTCAGGATATTCTTTCCTGCATACGTGCGGACCGTCCCGATCTTTTTTATATAGATTATGACGCATTGGTGCTTCATAAGCGGACACATCAGACCAAGGTAGAGATGAAATATATCGCCGACGGTAAAAAAATGAGAGAGATGTGCAGAGAATATGAAAAGGTGGTCGAGAAGGCACTCGAGGGAATAAACGACAGCATGAGTGACTTTGAAAAGGAGCTTGTTCTCTGTCATTACGTTACCGATAAGTGTACTTATTCCGCTGTTTCTGCAGACGAGCTTGAAAATACAGCATACGGAGCTTTGGTTTTGGGAAGAGCTTCTTGTGACGGATATGCTTTTGCGGTTAAGGATCTTCTGAACAAGGCTTTTATCGAGTCCTTCGTTATTTACGGTAAGGCTAAGGATAATGAGCACGTTTGGAATATGGTAAATATAGACGGTGAGTATTACCATCTTGACGTTACCTGGAACGATTCGGATAATAAGGCGGATGACGGACTTCGTTTTCACGGATATTTTAATCTGAGCGACGAAAAGATAAAGCTGGATCATCACTTTAAGGATGAAAAAGATATTATTCCGAAGGCTGATTCGGATAATTGCTATTATAAGAGTATAGATTGTTATACCGAGGATGAGGAAGAGCTTGAGGAGATACTTTTCAATGCTCTGTGTAAGTCTGTGGAGGAAGAACGCGAGTATATCGAGCTTGAATATATCTTCTCCAAGGAGAATACCCTTCTCAAGCCTTATTTCACAAATGCTGCGGACAGAGTAAACGAGCTATACGGTGAGGATATTCTGTATAATTCCTTTAACGTAAGACCCGCGGCGGACAATTCAAATGCGATAACCATACGGATATTCTACAATTGATGTCCGTTTCAAAAATAAAGAAAGGAATATCACTCTGTGATATGTAAAAGAAAATGATAAATGTTGCTATTTTAGGCTTCGGTGTTATCGGTAGCGGTACAGCTGAGGTCCTCAAGAGAAATGCTGAGACAGTAAAGGCTCAGGCAGGCGATGAGGTTAACGTAAAGTATATTCTCGATCTGCGCGATTTCCCCGAGAGCGAGTATGCCGACAGGATCGTACACGACTTTGATGTTATCTTGAATGATCCCGAGGTAAGCGTTGTAGCAGAGATGATGGGCGGCTCCCATCCCGCTTATGAGTTTGCAATTGCTGCAATGAAGGCGGGTAAGAGTGTTGTTACCTCAAACAAGGAGGTCGTTGCCAACTTCGGTGTTGAGCTGCTTGCATGTGCTAAGGAGAATAATGTAAGATATCTCTTTGAGGCGAGCGTTGGCGGTGGTATTCCGATTATCCGTGCTATGTCCACCTCTCTTGTGGGTAACGAGATCTGCGAGATCAATGGTATCCTTAACGGTACTACTAACTATATTCTTACACAGATGAAGCTTCACGGCAAGACCATGCAGGAGGCTTTGAAGGAGGCGCAGCAGAAGGGTTACGCCGAGGCTAATCCCGATGCCGATATTCTCGGTATTGACGCGTGCAGAAAGATCTGCATTCTCTCTGCACTTGCCTTCGGTGAGCTTGTCCCGAGCGACCTTGTTATGACTAAGGGTATTACCGAGCTTACAACAGAGGATGTTGAAAGAGCGGAGGCTAACGGCCAGGCAATCAAGCTTGTTGCAAGAGCGGCTAAGAACGAGGAGGGCAAGCTCTATATGGCGGTTTCTCCCGTTGCAGTTAACAATTCCAACCCTCTCTCCACCGTTGACGATGTATTTAATGCAGTTCTTGTACGCGGAAACACCTTAGGTGACGTAATGTTCTACGGTGCAGGTGCGGGAAGTCTTCCCACAGCATCCGCAGTAGTAGCTGATATTATAGATATCTGTCGTTGCCTCGGAAATCAGCCCGAGCAGCAGCAGTGGGTCAAGAGTGAAAACGTAACAAGCGTGATGTCCGATGCTATGAAGGCTGATTACGAGGCTCGCGTGGGTACCGCTCTCCTGTAATAACGAAAAGAGGTCAAGGTTAATATGAGTGATAAGCTTAAATCTCCGAAGGTGAAGATGGACCCCTACGTAAGAACTAATATCATTCTTGCGGCGGTAGCGGCGGTGCTGATAATTCTTGCACTTTTGATCGTTTTTGTTTTCGACTTCACTCCAAAGGAGAAGAAAAAGGATTCAGGTGACGATACTCCCGTAACGAACGTAACGTCTTCCGAGGAAACAGAAGAACCTGCAGATAAGGAAACTATGCCTGAGGAACCCGAGGATGAGAACGATGTATACGAGGATGAGGATGACTATTCCGACGATAACGAGATCGCTGTTGAGGATGACGTTATAGAATCCACCGTAAACAACGATACTGATGATGATAACTCCTATAATAACGATGATTATTATAATGGCGGAACAGTAACAGAGGATACCTACGTTGACGTAACCGACGATACTATCGATTACGTTGAGGATACCGAAAACGAAACTGATTTCGAAGAGGAGCCGGATCCTGATGATGAAACCTCAAACAGCGAAGATGATTCAGACGAGGATATCACTGATAGTGAGACCGGTGCGGTTGAGCCCGATAACGGCGGTGACGAAACCGAAGATATTGGCGGTAATGATGAGGAGACAGAGGACACTATAAGTGATACTACACCTGCCGAGGAATATATTCCCGCGTCCGAGGAAGAAACATTCTGAACAAACAACAAAAAGAACTGTTTTTCAACAGTTCTTTTTTCTATAAAAATATTTATGTTTGAATTATTCGAAATCCGCTTCCTTTGCTGTATCGTCTATAAGCACCTCGATCTCGTCGGCGGCATCGTTTTCATCAAAATCGTAGATGCCTTCGACTGCGGCAAGCATTGCCTTGAACTGTTTGTCTTCCTTGAGAGCCTTAACAGTAAGAACGGTACCTGTCACACCGCCTAAAAGACCGATAACAAGGAAGGTCTTTGAGATGCTTTTTTTCTTTGCCCAAAGAACAATGAAAATCGTAAGGAATGTTACAGCCTGAACCAAAAATGCAATTCCGATAAATAATTTTGTTTTCTTTAACATAATTCTATATCCCTTCTTTGAATTTTAGTTACTTGCGTTCTGCTTCAAATATGCATTGATAAAGCCGTCTATATCGCCGTCCATAACTGCCTGGATGTTACCATCCTCATAGCCTGTTCGCGTATCCTTAGCAAGGGTATAGGGCATAAATACATAGCTTCGAATCTGAGCGCCCCATTCGATGTTGGTCTTGTTGCCTTGAATGTCCTCGATCTTTTCAAGCTTTTCTCGCTCTTTGATCTCAAGGAGCTTGGATTTAAGCATTTTAAGAGCGGTTTCCTTGTTTTGAAGCTGGCTTCTTTCTGTTTGACACCCGACTACGATGCCTGTAGGAAGATGAACTATACGGATAGCTGAGTCCGTTTTATTTACATGCTGACCACCCGCACCGCTGGAACGGTGTGCCGTAATTTCAAGATCCTCGTCACGGAGCTCTATGTTTGCATCGTCATCGAACTCGGGCATTACCTCGACGGAAGCGAATGAGGTATGACGTCTGCCTGATGAATCAAAGGGGGAAACTCTTACAAGGCGGTGAACCCCGTTTTCGCTCTTGAGATAACCGTAAGCATTCTCTCCTTCTACCATGATGGTAGCACTTTTAAGACCTGCCTCTTCGCCGTCAAGCCAGTCAACGAGCTTGACGTTATATCCGTGTTTTTCTCCCCAACGGGTGTACATACGGTAGAGCATAAGAGCCCAGTCCTGAGCCTCTGTGCCGCCTGCACCGGGATGGAAGGAAACTATGGCATTATTTCTGTCGTATTCGCCGGAGAGAAGAACCTCTATCTTCATCTGCTCTGCGAGATCGGTTAAAGCCTTGAGCTCAGACTGTACCTCCTCTACGACCGATTCGTCGTTTTCGTCGATACCCATTTCGCAGAGGACCATTGTATCCTCATGCTTGGTTACCAAGTCCTCGTATTTTTCTATTTTACTTTTCACAACCTTCTGGCGCTGAAGTATCTTACCCGAGTTTTCCTGGTCATTCCAGAAATCCGGCTGAGATGTCTTTTCATCTAATTCGCTGAGTTCGTTTTTAAGCTCTTCTATTCTTAAAGCAGAACCTAATTCGGTGATTTCGGGCTCTATTGCATTAAGTGAACGCTTCGCTTCTTCAAGTTGAATTATCACTGTTTCCTCCAAAATTGTCAATACTTATGCTTATTATACGCTATTATTTAAAAAATGTAAACACCTAAATTGCTTTTACAGGGTAAAAATCAAAAATTTTTGTTTCGATACCTGTATCGGCTTCCTTTAAAAATGCCTCAAGGACTCTGCAAACAGGGAATTCGGTGAAATAATGTCCGGCCTCAATGACACTAAAACCCGCTTCGTGAGCATCAAGCATTGTATTATAGCTCATCTCACCGGTTATATATACGTCAGAGCACATGGATGCTGCCTGCCAGAAATCCTTTCCGCCTCCGCCAAGAAGGCTGACTGTCTTTATATCCTTGTTTCCTTCAACGTAATTAAGTCTGTCACAACCGAGAAGCCTTTTCACCTTATCGGCAAAGTTTGCGGGAGTCATCTCGTCGTCAAGCTCACCTACTCTTCCCATTTCTTCGAAGGGTCTGACATTCTTTAATTTGAGAAGGGAAGCGAGTGCATCGTTTACTCCGCCCTCAACACTGTCGAGCCTGGTGTGGAAGGAGAGCACTGAGATATCCGCCTTGATAAGCGAAAGAAATTTTTCGTTGGTTATACCCTTGATCGGCTTGAAGATCATGGGATGATGTGTCAATATCAAGTCGTAGCCGTCATCAATAGCCTCTTTTACTGCCTCGGGGGTAACGTCAAGGCTGATAAGCACTTTTTTTACCGACTTATCTGAGGAGATAAGCATTTTTCCGTCGTTATCCCAGTCTTCGCTCAGCTCACAGGGGATCTTAGCAGTCAGATAATCATATAATTCGGTTACCGTCATTTTTCAGCTTCTCCAATTCTTCGATTATATTTTCCTCGTATGATGTATCAAGTCCCGCTTTTTTCTTGCCGTTCACCACCGTCATATACTGATTAAGTATCTTTGTGATATGCATATCAAAAAGAGGTACTTTGTTTTCGATGTTTCTTTTTCCTAAAAGGAGCTCGACTTCGTTCCATTCTCTTTTTATACCGTCATATTTTGCAACTATTATCTCGTAAAGACGATCGTCCTCGCAGATTGCTTCATCGATTATTCTATACCCGCTTGATAGTAAGTATTCTCTGAGAGAACTCTGCTTTGTTTGAGGCTGAAGTATAAGCATAGGACACGACTCTCTTGTATAAGGAGAATTACCGACTATCCTTGTTATAAGGTCTCCGCCCATTCCGCAGATAACTACGGTATCGGGAGAAAACTCATCTATACCCTTCAACCCGTCGGTCCTTATGACTTTGATTACTTTACTTAATGAATTTTTTCTGATATTTTCTCTCGCCTTTTCACAAGGACCTTCGTTTATATCTGCGGCGATGACTCTTGAAGCTATGTTATTTTTGATGAGAAATATCGGCAGATAGGCGTGGTCGCAACCTATGTCTGCTACCACAGAGCCTTTTTTTATAAATGAGGCCGCTGTCTTAAGACGTATGTTAAGCTTATCCATAATTATAACTGAAATAAAAACAGACGGACATAAAAGCCCGTCTGCCGTTTTATGCCTTCTTAGAAGCTAAAAATTCGTTGATCTTATCAACAAGTGCGTCTGCATCCTGACCGTGAACTGCACAAGCCATCTCGATGCTCTCTCCGCGAGAAGCGGGGCATCCGAGGCAGTGCATGCCTATTTCAAAAAAGAACTGAGCGGTTTCGCTGTCAAAATCAAGGACGTCACCTACTATAGAATCTCTTGTTACTTCCATGATAATTATATCCTTTCGTTAAATAAAATCATATATATTATATATTACTTAAAATTACTTGTCAATACCTATTCCGATTTTGTTTTTACGGTATTCCGAGGGAGTCTCACTCATGCGCTTCTTGAAAATACGGTTGAAGTGGTCGGTATTTTGAAATCCTGCGACCTCTGCGATTTTATTGATCTTGAGATCTGAATTGAGAAGAAGGGAAAGACATACGTCGAACTTTATCTCGCGCAGTATTTCCGTGAATGTGAAGCCGGTCGAATTTCTTATAAGCTTACTTACGTAGGGAACGGTATAATGAAAATTGGATGCAAGCATCTCAAGTGTTACCGTTCTGTAGTTATTTTGAATATATGTAAGTATCTTTATTATCTGATCGCTTTTTGCTATCTTCATGGGAGATGTCTCATAGGATTGACTGTCCATGGCGTTAATATATCCTATAAGAGTAAGAAGCAGATTTTTCTTTAAATGAAGCGAATATCTTTCGGGATTTTTTTCCTCATAAAAGAGGGAATTTACAATATTATATATATTTGGGTTGGTTATCCTCTTGAAGAAGATATAGGAGGTGGTGTTTTCACCCCAAATGCCGTTGGCAAAGAAGCCTGACAGCATGCCGTCATATTCGGAGATCTGATGAAAGAGGGTGGATATCGCGTTTTTTTCTATCGAGATAACGGGGAGAATAGCATCCTCTTCGGCTTCAACTGAATAGGGAACACCGGGAGATATAAAAACAAAATTCCCGGGTGTCGCATCAATTTTCGTACCGCTTATCTCAATAAGCGCACTCCCTGAACATATAACTATTATGTCAAATGTTCTGTGATTGTATATATATCTCGAGGAGGTTTGAGGGATTTTATAAATATGCATCTCATCACTCGTGTCGATTATATCAGATGAATTATTT
This sequence comes from Oscillospiraceae bacterium, assembly GCA_015063855.1. GTDB lineage: Bacteria > Bacillota > Clostridia > Oscillospirales > CAG-272 > RGIG7300. The sequence continues at coordinate 2,444 of SVTI01000064.1, read as the reverse complement.
TCGATTATGGTGTCTGTGATCTTGTTTTCGGGATTATGCTTGAATAATGCATAGTCCGAAGCTGTTATATTGAATTTGTTTACAGATTGAGCTATGCCTGACATAATTATTTCCTTTCTTATTTAAAAATATCCGTCATCTTTAGTATATATAGGAGATGTTTCTTTTATATGAACAAAAAATGTCGCTTTTAGAAATTAAAAAAAGTCAACACAGCATTATTTAAACAAAAAAGTACGGCAATCATGGATGCTGTTTGTTACTAAAACTTGAACTATATTCCCTTGTTTGTTAATAAAGACGAAATTATTTAGACAAACATATACATTATACACAAATAAGATTAAAAAAAGTCGGCTATTTAAATTAATCGTCAACATTTGATTTTATTGTTCGCCATGTTATAATGGACACAAATAAATAGGAGGTTTTTATCATGACCAAAAGAATTATTTCATTCATTTGTATTGCTGCAATGCTTATGTCTATGTTTGTATTCTCTTCTTTTGCTTTGACAATCGATGAGACTCTCGATACAAACTGGAACGCTATGGCAGTAAAGTATTCCACAAGAACAAAGCTTCCCATCACCGTAACAGTAGATGGTGCTAAGGTTCCCAAGACCGAAGGCTTTGAATTCGCTGCAACTGCTGACGGCGGTATCGATATGGGTATTCCCTCATACGCTACCTTCGCAGGCGCTTACGGTTCCGCAATCGTAACAAGCGAATACACAACCGACCTTGCAGACCTTTCTGTAGAGATCGATCCCGATAACTTCGATTTCCAGCAGGACTCCCTCACTATTGCTAACAGCATCGGTATTCTCTGGTCCGAAGATCCCATCGAAAACGTTGATGGTCTTGCTACCGCTGATGCTACAGCATTTAACGGTCTTCGTCACCTCATTCCCTCTAAGAAGGAAGACGACACCTTCCAGGTAGGTGTTCCCGTAGCAGAGGCTAATGCTGCTGAGATCTCCGGTAAGGCTCTTTATGTTGGTCTTACCAACGCTAAGCCCGATAACGCAGGTACTAAGATCGCTTCCAACGTAAACATCGTTTACTTCGACGGTCACTACATCAACAAGAACGACGGTCACCCCGGCTACAGATGGACATTCACATCCAGAAACGGCGAAGGCCCTCTCGGTGATGCTTCCCCCATCATCCGTAACTACGAAAACGTTGACCTTTCCGAAGGTCTTAAGATTACAATCAGAGAAGATGCAGTTCTCGGCTTCGTTGTAAACATCAACGGCAAGGACTACTGCGACGGTAAGGACGTAGGCTTCTTCCCCGATGCAGATACCAACGGACGTTCTCATGAAGCTCTTACTCAGGAAGACTACGAGAATAAGACCGATAAATATCTTACTTCTATGACCTATGCAAGAGAGGATATCGATCTTACAGGTCTTAAGGAAGCCGGCAAGGGTTACCTTACCATCGGTGTAACAGGTATCAACGACCAGAATATGGTTCACGGTTGTGATATCGTTGTTGATAAGATCAACACACATCCCGCAGCTACATGGAAGGGCGAGCCTGCTTGCTACCATGAAGAAAAGGCATGGGAGGTAACTTCCGAGGCTAACTGTGGTTATGAAGGTGTAGAATCCTATGTATGTACCGCTTGCGGTAAGGTATTTGAGACTAAGTCTACTCCCATCGTTGGTGAGCACGTAGCTTCCGGCGAATGGAAGACAACCGTTAAGCCTGACTGTGCAAACGAGGGTCTCAAGGTTCAGGAATGTACAGTTTGCGGTCTCGCAGCTGTTGAAGAGGTTCTTCCCGTAGACGAAACCGCTCACAATAAGGCATGGAAGACCACAGCTCCTACATGTGATACAGAAGGTCTCAGAGAGAGATACTGTAAGATTTGTGACGCTAAGTTCCCCGAAGAGAATCAGGTTCTTGAGGCAACAGGTCATACATTCGAGAATTATGTAGTTGACGAAGGTTATAACTGTCTCACCGGTGGTACAGAAACCGCTAAGTGTAATGATTGTGACGCTACCGATACAAGAGAAAAGGCAGCAGGCGAGCATACTGCAGCTGCTGAATGGGTAGTAACAGTAGAGCCCAACTACGGTGTAGCAGGTGAAGAAACTCTCTACTGTGCAGTATGTGGTGAAGTTCTCGAAACAAGAGAAGTTGGAGCAAAGGAATTCCCCGACGTTCCCGTAGAAGGTCAGTGGTACTCCGAGGGTGTATATTACTGTGCATCTAAGGGTTACATCACCGGTACTGATAAGGGTGAGTTCAATCCTAACGGCAAGCTCACAAGAGAGCAGTTCGTAGTTATCCTTGCAAGAGTTGCAGGAGCTGATCTTACACAGTATACAGAATCTCCCTTCGCAGACGTTGTAGTTAAGGCTTCCACCATGTGGTATGCTCCTTCCGTAATCTGGGCTTATGAAAATGAGTTCGTTAACGGTGTAG
>SVTI01000063.1 GCA_015063855.1 Oscillospiraceae bacterium | reverse complement strand
AATGTTGGTTTTCTCCTTGGAAAATTATTGAGACTATTATACTATATGTTTATTAATAAATCAATACCTTTAGTTTAAATAACCTAATTCAACTATCTTTTCTGCAACCATATCTGCTACGATATCATAACCGAGCTGGTTGAAGTGAATAAGGTTTGCACTGTCCTCAAGAAGTGACGGAGGGATCCAACCCTTGTTGAGGAATTCGATGTCCTGTTCGGTAGGTTCGATTTCGTGATCTGCAAGGCACTGCTCTGTTCCCATGTAAGCCTTAACGTTAAGGAACTTGTCACCCCACTGCTCTGCCATAAGAGCGTTGAAATCGTCCACACAGGTTCTGTAGTTGTTATTACCGATATACATATCAGCGGTATAACCAACGATAATGTATTCATCTGTGCCTGCATAATCAATGATAGCCTGCTGATTTGCAACGATAGTATCGAAGAGAGATGTATCGTTAGCACCGTAAAGGTCATTGGAACCGATCCAGATAACAAGAACGTCATCTTCTCTCTTATCCATCATGTACTTGGTAATAATACGTGTACGCTCTGTTACTTCAACTGCCTCGCCGGGCTCGGTACGTGTGAAGTAAACAGCAGTATTCCATCTGGAGCCGTTACCGCCGTGTTCGTCGGTAAGTCTACCCTTAACGCCTGCGATCTCGCATTCGTTAATACCCTCAAAGCCGTAAAGACCGAAGGGAGAAACCTCGTCAGAGCCGTCGATCATAGGAGCGATCTCTACGGGTGTGCAATCAGCGGGAATGGTAATGCCCTCTACGTATACAGGGATACCACCCTGACGCATAGCGATCATATCAGATGTCTCGGAACCGATACCAAGGTTTACAGATTCAACGCCAAGATACTCGCCGAGTCTCTCTGCGTAAGGAATATCAACAAAATCACCCCAGCCTGTCTCGATACCCATGGTAAGGCTGTCACCCCAGCAAAGAATACGGTTCTCTGCACGAACATTTACTCTCTGAAGAACTGTAGCAAGCTCCATTCTGGTAGCCTGACCCTGAGGAGCAAAGTTACCCTTATCGTTACCCTGGAAGAGACCTACTGCTACTGCATAGTTTACGCCGTCAAGCGCCCAGGAGCTTATACTATCCTTGTCACCGAAGGAATCGAGATCTGCAGCATAATCGATCTTCTGACCCTTACCGTCTGCATATCTTGCAAACATTGTAGCCATCTGCTCACGGGTCACCTTATTACCAAGGCCGAAGGTAGTAGCTGATGTACCTGTAACGATCTCGTTAGCTCTCGCCCATTCAATAGCGTTTGAATACCACTTACCTGCGGGAACGTCGGTGAAGGGGGTAGCCTCAGCTGCTTCTGCATATGCGGTAAGGTCTACGCCTTCCTTCTGTGCAAGAGCCTGAACAAACTGCTCGCGGGTAACTGTACCCTTGGGAGAGAAGGTAGTATCGCCTGTACCCTTCATAAGTCCGTTCTCATAACAATATGCAACGGCACCTTCGTACCAGCTTCCTGCTTCAACGTCTTCGAAGGGAAGCTCTGCTGCGTATACGCTCATCATGGGGATAAGCATCACAACGGTTAAAAGCATGCAAATTAATTTTTTCATGTTTTTTCTCCTTTAAATATGTTTTATTGTGAACGGGTTGTCTCCCGAAGCACTTTCTAATTTAATGACCTTCTCGTCAAGCATGTCGAAAAGATCTAAAAGGTGGGTAACGAACACAAATCTGCAGTTCGTTTTTATAAGCACCTTCAAAATTGCGGACATTCCGCGGCTGCCCTCATCATAGGCTGTCGTCTGGAAGGTCTCGTTTAAAAGAACAAGGGATCTCGGAGCAAGAGAATCGATTATCTGAGCCATTATTCTTACCTCTCCCTCAAAGCGTCCCGCATCGTCTCCGACACGGAAATCCTCCTCGGCACTGGAGAAATGAGTAAATATAGCCTCATATATCGGCAGTACCGCTTTTTTCGCAGGTATGGGAAGTCCCGCCTGAGTAAGAAGCTGTGCTGTTCCGAGTGAACGAAGGAAGGTGGTCTTGCCCGTATTATTCTTACCCTTGATAAGCGCACCCACCGCACCCTCAAAGCTGAAATCGTTGGGCTGAAGATCTTCTTTTCCTTCACTTGCCAGAAGAATATCGTAAAGACCCGATATCTTCGGATCATCACCTAATTCTGCATAGCAGCATACCGAAAGCTTATCCTCAATAAATTGAACATATCTGCAAGACACCTCATAGAAATCAAGCTCGCGGGCTATACCGTAGAAGGTAGTATAGATATTGTCGGTTATATCCTCCAAAAAACTGTCTATCTGATGCAGGGCTTCTCCGAGAATAAACAGCGCATCCTCTCTCGATTCAACGTCGGTATTATCTGCACGGGTATCATCCTTTTTTCTCCTCTTGACGAGATTAGTTAAGATGTTCCCCTTCGACTTTGTCCTTTTTGTAACGTCGCATATCTCGGAGGCTTCTACCTCAAGAGTATCGCTTAATCTACATACAAGCTCGAAGTCATATTCCTTCGGAGTATTGTACATAAACAAGGATGCTATTCTGACTATTTCATTGAGAGACTCATTCTTTATCATCTCTCCCGAATAGTCTCTGATGGCGCATAAACCCTCTGACTTAATGTCATATTTTAACAGAAGTTCGTTTACCGTGGAGAAAAAGGACATTATCGTCTTTGGAAAAAGGGCTGTAACCTTAAGGGAAGAATATATATATTCAAGCATTACCTCACTTGAATTATCTCCGCTTCGGCGATCTCCCGTACCTTTAAGCTCGAGCCAGTCTCCCTTAAGCTTATCATAACGGTTAAATACCGTCTTTGACGCCTCAAGCAGGCCGGGGATCGTAAGAAAATCCGATAATATTTCCCGTCTGTACTCAATATTCTCTCTTTTGGTAAGAGGTCTTGCAAGTATGCCGCAAAAATATTCATTTCGTCTTGAATCCTGCGAAATGTTGGCTATACTTCTGTCTACAGAAAGATCATATATGATGTCACGGACGTTTTCTGCCTCTTCTGTCTTATAAAGTATACTGTATTTCATCCTAAATCACCGAACCTTTCTGTAAGATCCTTAAATGACAAGGAATACTTTTTCAATATGTCCTCGGCATGTGATATGCCGATATTATCTATTCTTTCTATCTTATAGGTTCTCTTATTCTCGTCGTTTTCATCTACACGGCAGCAAAGCAAGGGTATACTCTCCTTGGTAACGCTTTTCTGATGTGTTACGTAGACACCGAACTGCTTATCCGAATAGAGCTTATTTGCCAGCATAACTGTCATTTCTGCCGCCTTTGTCTCATTGGTGGTAGAGTAAGTCTCGTTTAAAAGCACAAGGCTTCTTGTACCAAGTGACAAAACAAGCTCATCCACTCTTCTCTGCTCATCAAGAAAACGTCCGTCCGTATCAAATCGCTCGTCTCTCGGAAAATGAGCAGCCACCGTATTAAGCATACAAAGCTCAGCCGAAACAGCGGGAACGGGGCAACCAAGCAAGGAAAATATAACGTTCACACCACAGGTACGTAGATAGGTTGTCTTACCGCCTCCGTTGGCACCCGATAAAAAGAAGAAGGGGTCATCTGTATCGAATATAACGTCGTTAGGAATTATATTATCACATTCCTTTGTTATAAGCGTGATATCATGTGCGGTCATTATTCTTATTCTCTGCTTATCGGTAAGTGAAGCATAGCAGGTCGGAATACCGAGAACACAAATTCTCTTTTTCAACGAATGAACAGAAAGATAAAAATCAAGCTGATCGATATATTTTAATATTTCCTTCTTCGGATAATCCGAATATTTAGTATAGAAGGAAGCAAGATCGCTCCAAAGCTCCGGGTAAAGAACGCTCAAAGTCTCAACCGTTTCCTTTGACACCCTCCTCGGCATATAGTCACAATCTCGAAGGGCGATATTCATATCCCCCGCACATCTGCGGATGATTTCTATATAACCCTCCTTGGGCTTACTCGACAAAACAAGCTTATCCTCGGCAATAAGAATACCGAATTCTCCGAAAAACCTTGAGTAAAGCTTGTCCGTCTCCTCCTTCATATTATCAAAGCCTGCCTCTGAAACGATATCGGCAAAGCTTTTACAAAAATCCGCTATCAATCCTTCATCCCGGACTCTCACCGATGCCTCTGTACAGAAATCGCAGAAATAATGCATCAATGCACAAAAAAGGTACTGCTTTTCCTTTTCGGAGGAGGTGCCAAGATATACGGTGAATATATCTCTCAATCTTCTGAGCTTTGACAGAAGCAAGGAAAAGAATTCTACGGTCTTCTCTTCGTCAAGAGCCTTAAATACACCCTGACGAAGTACAATGTCCTCCCTCACGGGAAGCTGCTGCATCACCGAAATAACGTTATCGGAAAAAAGCTGTGTCAGCTTTATGTCCTCGAAAACATCTTTTTCTATTCTGCCGTATATTTTATTGTCGGTCGAAACCAAACTGACAAAATTCATATAATTTCCTTAAATACCAAGAATTCTTGCCGCATTTCTCATTATACCGTCCTCATAGTCACGGAGATAATGCAACGCCTTTTCATACTGATCGTACTGCTTAGCCTCTTTACCGTGCACATCACTTCCTATAACGTGAGCCTTTTCTTCTCTGAAAAGCTTCATCATTTTAGAACGGGTAAAAATACTTGTAAAAGCAGAAGCATTCACCTGAACATTAAGACCCATCTCGTAGAGCTTTTCACATTGCTTTTGATCGTAACGGTCGACATGAGCGATAAGAGGCTTAAGATTATGCTTGACCTCTATCTCATAGAGTGCGTTATAGGTCCAATCGCTCCAACGCATATCCGGCATTTCGATAAGAATATTGTCGGTATCACCTATTTTAAGCTCTCGAAGCCTCGGCTCCTCAACCAGTTCAACCTCAAGGGTTACCTCTGCACCAAGAACAAAGCGTATCTTCGACTTCGTCTCATCATCCAACGCCGCCATCAGCTTATCGTAACAACGCTTTCTGCGTTTCAGAAAGGAGTCTATATCATCCGAATGATGATAATAATGAGAGCTTAAATGTATAACGCTTACCCCTGCCTCAACTGCACGCTTTATCTGTGCAAGGGAGGTTTCAAGTGAATCGGAGCCGTGATCACAGCCCGGAAGAATATGTGAATGCATATCTATACGCACAGTATCACGCTCCTTTTGCTTAATCACTTTATTTTATCATACTTTAAGAGAAGTGTAAAGACCTTTATTAAAAATAATTTAATATATTCAAAGGAAAAAAGTTATATATAAGCTAATATATTTCAAATCGTTGCATATATATGATTAATACAAATCGAAATTAATACAAGGAGCTTTAATATGCCAAAAGAAACCCTACAAAGGATAAAAATATATATTATCGCAATAACAATACCGTTGGCGGTAGGGATAACATCCGCTCTTATAACAAGAGAAAACATGACAGTATATTCTACGCTTAATCTTCCGCCCCTCTCTCCTCCTTCATTTCTCTTCCCTTACGTATGGACTCTGCTTTACATACTCATGGGTATAAGCTCGGGAACCGTATATCTCAAAAGAAGCAATAACCCTACATTTGCATCCGACGGACTCTCATATTATGCGCTCAGCCTTGCATTCAATTTTGCATGGAGCATTATATTCTTTAATTTCAGAGCCTTCGCCTTCTCATTTATATGGCTTCTCGCTCTTCTGTATCTTATAATAAAAACCGTTATATGCTACAAAAAGGTAGATAAACGCTCAGCCAAACTGCAGATCCCCTATATCCTATGGGTTAGTTTCGCGGGCTATCTTAATCTCGGAATATACCTGCTTAATAAATAATAAATGTTTTCACAACCTCATACTATATTTTTTGCTTAATATAAAAAACTACAGTAAAAATAATTCAAATTCAATTACATACAACAATTTATTCAAACTCTCATACAAACAGCCGAACTTCATCCGCCTTTTATTCGAAAAAAATACCTCCTATCTGTGATATTACACCTGCAAAATTCAAATTGCAAAATAATCAAAATTTACTATTGACATTTTTGAATATGAGTGATATAATAAGCACACGAACATCTGTTCGTGTGCGTTCTTTTTCATATTCAGAAATTTATCCGTTTGTATAGGTGCTGTAGGAACGGATGTAATTTGGTATATCGTATGCTTTTATCTTTAATTCAGTAAATTACTGTATATTCAGATAATATTCCAATCAGCGATTTACCTCTGACTAAACATAAACTTTACAAGTAAACTATTCTCGTATACCTTCATACCGTCTCTCCACAGTAAATAAACTTCACAAAATCAGGCTCCGTTTATCGGTGCCTTTAATTAAGCCGCTCAAAGAACATTTGTTCTTGTTGGCGTTTATATACTTTGCGTATAATTTATTAAACGGTAACTGAGGCAGGGCTTTGCCCTGCAGCGGGTAGCACCCGCGGGCAAGAATCGGGCTTGGAAGGGCTTTGCCCTTCACCCTGCTCTTCGGGCTTGAAGTATTGTATTATTTTTAAATTTAGTGCCCGAAATAAGCTAAGCGATAAATTAAAGTTTAGCGGTGAGTTATAATTAAACGATATGTCTTTAATAGCCGAAGGATACGAGCCCCTGCCTTCCCTAGCAGGGAAGGGGGACCACGGCGGTGGTGGATGAGTAGAACAGATTTATAACTAAAGATTATTTAATGCAACTGAACTTAATAAAACTATAAGTTTTATTTAAATAAGATGATTTACAAAAAAGTTAGTCGATACAGGGTTCTACTCATCCGTCATTGTGTATAATTTTCCAACCGCTTTAGGCGCTTAGAAAATTATACCAATGCCACCTTCCCTGCTAGGGAAGGCTTTTTGTTAGTGCGTTTCCTATGCTTAATGCTTTAACATTTAGTCACAGCAAACTCAACGTTAAACTGTAATTTGTAGATATGCTTATTTCGGGCATTGAAAAATCGATTACCGCTAACTCCAAGCCCGAAGAGCAGGGTGAAGGGCAAAGCCCTTCCATTGATTGATGTCAATAAAATGCCAATATTATTAAAGAGAGTTTAAGTAAGTAATTAAAATGAAAAAAACTATATTACATTGTGATCTCAACTCTTTTTTTGCTTCGGTTGAGATAAAGCACGAACCGTCACTTCGGGGAAAGCCTGTTGCAGTATGCGGAGCCATAGAGGACAGACACGGCATAGTTCTGGCAAAAACACAGGAAGCAAAACGTTTCGGCGTATCAACAGGCGAGGCAATATGGCAAGCAAAAAGAAAATGTCGCGATCTGATAATAGTATCTCCGCATTTTGAGCTGTACGAGAAATATTCGGTATTAGCCAAGGAAATATATTATCGATATACAGATCAGGTCGAGAGCTTCGGCATAGACGAGTGCTGGCTTGACGTTACGGGAAGTAAAAGACTTTTCGGTGACGGCGTGACCATCGCCAATACTCTCCGTGAGGATATGAAAAACGAGCTGGGTCTTACTATATCCGTAGGAGTCTCCTTCAATAAGATATTCGCCAAGCTCGGCTCTGATATGAAAAAACCCGATGCCACAAGCATCATTCCTTATGAGAGCTTTAAAAACATCGTATGGAAAATGAGAGTTGAGGAGATGATGGGTATAGGCAGAGCCACCAAAAATAAGCTCAATAAGCATGGAATATACACCTTGGGGCAGTTAGCACAGAGCTCTCCCGAATTCTGTCGAAAGATACTTGGAAAGCCGGGTGAGGATATATGGTGTAATGCCAACGGCTACGGCTCAGACATAGTAGCCCGCTATAATAACTATGCCCCCGTAAAGAGTGTCGGCAGAGGAAACACCTTCGATCACGACCTTACCTCAAATGAAGAGGTTCGCGCAATGCTCTTCTTTCTTTCTGAGGATGTAGCACTTCGCCTGAGAAACGGTTCGCTATTAGCCACCAAGATCCAGATAACCGTAAAAAATGAAGAACTTATCTCCCACGACTTTCAAGCACCCCTATCCTTCCCCTCCCAAAGCTGGGCCGAGATAGGTGAAAAGGCTTACGAGATATTTATAAAGAATTTCACCTGGGATAAAAACGTCCGTTCGCTCACAGTACGGGCTATAGACCTCATGCCGGATAATACCCCCTATCAGCTTGATTGCTTTTGTGATCACAAAAAACGAGAGAAGACACTTACACGCGAAATAACCGTCGACAAAATTCGCCAAAGATACGGTCTTGATTCTATTGAGACAGCAAACCTCATTTATCACCGAGCACGCTCTCCTGCTCCCGGATCACAATTTGACACCCTGCCCAAGCTTCAATTATGGTAAAGCTATTGAAATATTTTTACAGTTGTGCTATTATATTTCTATAAACGGAGGTTGATATTATGTTTTACGATAAGGATTTAGTAAGAAATCAGGTTGAAACCCTTGTTAACGTGGCTTCAAAGATACTTTTCGCAAAAAACGAGGTCAGATACGAGATTAAAGGCGAAGAAATGGACGAGCTGTACAACGAGTTAAAAAAGCTGATCGCAGAAAGAAAATTCGGCGACGGTGAGGATCTTATATTTGACAATTTCGACATTTCAAATGATGATTATATCGTTCTCGCAATCGACTACTATCACATGCTCAACGAATTTGAGGATGATGTTCTTGAGGAAGCGGATTTTGAACGTGAGGAGATCCGTGACGGCTTAAAGGATTTCATGAAAAAGTGCGGTATCCCAGAGGATGCAATGACCGTTTGATTTAAAACACAAAACGAGGCTGAATTTTCAGCCTCGTTTACTTTTAAGTATTAACTTATCTTCTCTTCTTGGAAGCAACGATACCGATACCGGAAACAGCAAGTGTACCGAGAGCTACTGCGATAGTGATATCGAGAGTCTGGGTGCTGTTCTGACCTGTAGTTGCACCGGTGTTCTGACCCTTAGTGGTAGAAGGAGCCTTAGTTACAACTGCAGTTACCTTGTTACCGGAAGCATCTGTTACTACGTTACCGGAAGCGTCTGTTACGTCAACTACTTCGCTCTCAGCTGCAGTAGTATCATTGTTTGCAGCTGTAGTAGTATCGGATGTATCATCGCCATTAGGATCGGAAACGGGAACCTCACCTAAAGCAAGGTTGATACCGTAAGAGTTGATGTATTCACCGGAACCCATGTGACCGGGAGTACCGTCCTGAAGCTGTGTGGGTGCTGTAATGTAACGACCCCAAGTCATAACACTACCCTGCTCTTCATCGTAGAATCTGTCCTGATAAAGTGCACAAGCTCTGATTGTGTTACCTGTCTTAAGGATGTTATCCTTTGTGAGGTTGATAGTTTCCATGGAAGCATATGCGGTATCTGCAATAATCATATCCCAAGAAAGCTTGATTTCGAAGCACCAGCCGTCAGCGGTCTTCTGACCTGCAGCCTGGATCTGATCGGTGATATCGCCGTCTGCAGCGGAATGAGTTCTGTAAACCTTACAGATATCACCCTCATGAAGACCTACAAGGTACCATGAAGAGTAGTCAGCGCCGGTGAAGCCTTCGTTAAGAAGAGCTCCGAGGGGGTCAAACATAAGACCCATAACGTCACCGTTCCAGCCGTAGCTGTTACCGTTCTCGTCTATGTCGATATCATCGATACCGGTAGAATAGTTAAACTGGTTAAGACCTGTTACGTCGATACCGGACATATCAACCGCAGAGAGACCTTCAACTATCTTACCTGCTACAGAGATACCTTCATCGTCAACAGCGTAGAAGATATTACCGTCAGAGGTAAGAGGATTGTGACCCCAGAAGTAACCAAGAGTCTCAGCGTTCATAAGAGCCGCTACAGACCAGCCTTCATCAGTGTTAATAACACCGTCGATTGTGGGGCTCTGATAAGGTACTGTAATTACAGGGTTCTCAATAATACCGTCAGGACCTGCAGATACAGTTACGGACAATGTCATTACGAGTACAAGCATAAGAGCAAGTACAGAAGCAAATCTTTTCATTGTTAATTCCTCCAATTTTCAATATATAGATATTATATCATTATATTTATATTTTTTCAATGATACCGTTTATTCTCTATAACCGACTTTTTTTGTCCTAACAAACGCAAAAAGGAAGAAGCCGACGCCTCTTCCTTATCATGCTATAAATTGTTTATCTTCTCTTCTTGGAAGCAACGATACCGATACCGGAAACAGCAAGTGTACCGAGAGCTACTGCGATAGTGATATCGAGAGTCTGGGTGCTGTTCTGACCTGTAGTTGCACCGGTGTTCTGACCCTTAGTAGTAGAAGGAGCCTTAGTTACAACTGCAGTTACCTTGTTACCGGAAGCGTCTGTTACCTTGTTACCGGAAGCATCTGTTACGTCAACAACCTCTGTTTCGGGAGCTGTAGTAACGTCATTGGGGTTGGTTTCATTATTGCCGGCGGTTGTAGTATCTTCAGGTTCGGGAGTTGTACCCTTAATTGCACCGAGAGTAAGCTCGATACCGTAGGAAGCGATGTTTTCACCAACACCACCGGGTCCGGGAGAACCGTCAGCAAGAGTGGTAGGAACTACGATATAACGTCCCCATGTACCGAGACCGCCCTGCTCTTCATCGAAAAATCTATCGTGGTACATTGCACCAACACGGAGGTATGTGCCTTCCTTAACGATGGTTTCCTTATCTAAAGCAACCATACCGATGGAAGCGTAATCGGTATCCTCGATGATGATATCCCAAGGAATCATAACTTCAAAGTTCCAGCCGTTAGCAGTCTTGTAACCTGCCGCATTGCACTGATCGGTGATTTCACCGTCTGCTGCAGACTGAGATCTGTAAACACGTGCATTATCGCCTTCAAAAAGACCTACCATATACCAAGCAGAGAAATCGCTGCCGCCGATAAAGCCTTCGCCGATAAGAGCACCGAAGGGATCAACCATGATACCCATAACGTCGCCGTTCCAACCGTATCTGTTGGTACCGTCGTCCGTAATGTCAAGATCGTCAAAATCGGTAGAGTAGTTAAACTGATTGTAACCGGTAAGATCTGTACCGTCTCTTTCGTCGATAGCCTCAAGACCTTCGGTAACCTCAGCCGCTACATAGAGACCGTTCTCGTCAAATGCATAATAAAGATTTGCCTGAGATGACATGGGGTTATGATCCCAGAAATGACCGCAGGTGGTATTGCTGAGATCAACGACCGCAGAATATACACCGGAATCAACAGTACCGTCCATTGTGGGTGTTCCGTAGGGAACGGTTGTATTGGGGTTGGGAACTACAGTAAATGCGTCCGCAGAAACAGTCAATGAAAATGACATAGCGAGAACGAGCATTACTGCAAAAACACTTAAGAGTTTTTTCATAGCATTTCTCTCCATAATAAATTTTTTGTTCGTATTATTATATCATTATAGATACTAAAATCCAATGATGTAATTTAACCTTAATATGCGACTTATTTTGTCTTACATAAGCAATATCAACAAACAAGGACGGCAACAAGCCGTCCTTGAAAATCATTATAATTAAGCCTGCGCAAAAGCGTCGTAGCTCATGAAGATCTTAGCAGCCTGAGCTCTTGTTACAGACATCTTGGGAGAGAGAACCTTAGCGTCGGTCTTAGTAGAGGAGAGGAGTCCTGCATCTACTGCCCATGCACATGCGTCCTTAGCCCAAGAACCGATGGTTGCAACGTCGGTATAATCAGAGAGATCTGCCTTACCCTCAACGTTTACACCATTACCCTTTGCGTATCTGAAGAACATTGTAGCAAGCTGTTCACGGGTCATATCCTGACCAACACCGAACTTAGTGCCGTCGCCAACACCGTTAACGTACTCACTTTCGTTAGCCCAGATTACAGAAGGACCATACCATGATGTTGCCTTAACGTCTGCAAACTTGCTTACGGTGTACTGAGTAAGATCAGCACCTGCAACTCTTGCAAGAATTACTACGAACTGCTCTCTTGTGAGCTTACCGTTAGGATTGAACTCACCCTTATCTGTACCGGTGATGTAACCCTTAGATGCACAATAGTATACACCCTCGGAATACCATGTACCTGTCTTGGGAACATCAGGGAATTCGATGCTGTTAACGACAAGCTTTATACCGTAGGAAGCAATACCCTCACCGGAACCCATGTGGCCGGGAGTACCGTCGTTAAGAGTTGCGGGAGCGGTCATATAACGACCCCATGTTGCAACTGCGCCCTGCTCATCATCGTAGAATCTGTCCTGATAGAGGAAGTTTGTGCGGATAATAGCACCGTTAGCTATGATCATTTCCTTGTTAAGCTGAACCATAGACATGGAAGCCCAGTCTACGTCTTCGATAAGAAGATCCCAAGGAATCATGATCTCGATCATCCAGCCCTCTTCGGTAACACGGCCTGCAGATACTACAAGATCAGTAATTTCCTTATCTTCGATAGAGTGTGCTCTGTACACTCTTGTGTAGTCAGCTTCACCGTCTGCGCCCTGGAAGAGACCGATAAGATAGTTAGCGGAAAGATCGCTGCTTCCGGAGAAGCCTTCACCTATAAGTGCACCGAGGGGGTCGAACATAAGACCGATAACGTCGCCGTTCCAGCCATAATCGTTAGCACCGGTATCAACGTCACGGTCGAGATCATCCTCGCCTGTAGAATAGTTGAACTGGTTAAGACCTGTGAGGTCTGTGCCGTCTCTCTCGTCGATAGCCTCAAGGCCTTCGATAACGTCTACACCTACAACGATACCGTCATCGTTGAATGTATAGTAGATAGATGCATTGGTGGAAAGGGGATTGTGTGCCCAGTAGTAACCAAGTGTATCATAGTTAGCCAATGCAGGCTCGGAATAACCCTCATCTTCGTTAATGAAGCCGTCGATAGTAACGTTTCCTGCGGAAATATCAACAGGCTCGTTCTCAATAATTCCGTGAGGACTCGCGAATGAAGCAACTGCAAGAATTGCCATAAGTGCTGCGGTAAGCACTAAGATCTTAGTAAACTTTTTCATTTTACTACCTCCTTTATTTGTTGGATATATTATATCATATAATTATTAACACTTCAAGAATTTTGTTGACATTATATAAAATAAACAAAATACACAAAAAAAGCCGTGATATACACGGCTTTTTTAAGTTGGAATTGTTTAATTAGTCAACAAGCTTGATTATAGCCATTTCAGCTGCGTCACCGCGACGGGGACCGAGCTTATAAATACGGGTATAACCACCGTTTGTCTCGCTGTACTTGGGAGCGATCTGGTCGAAGAGCTTCTTAACTACGTCTTCCTTAGTTATATATGCAAGAGCTGCACGGCGGGAAGCCAATGTGTTGGTCTTGCCTAAAGTAATCATCTTTTCGGTCATGCTGCGAACTTCCTTAGCTCTTGTAAGAGTGGTTTCGATCTGACCGTTTTCAAGCAGATAGGTTACCATACCGCGAAGCATAGCCTTACGGTGTGCACTTGTTCTGCCGAGTTTTCTGTTTGCCGGCATTGTACTTACCTCCTTCTTAGATTTGGTATTGCCTTATGTCAAATAGTTGCTTATTCGTCCTTCTTGAGATCCAAGCCGAGCGAATGAAGCTTCTGAATAACTTCTTCAAGGGACTTCTTACCAAGGTTTCTAACCTTGATCATGTCCTCTTCTGTGCGATTGGTAAGATCCTCGACTGTGTTGATCGTAGCACGCTTCAAGCAATTGAAGCTACGTACAGACAAGTCAAGCTCCTCAATGGGCATCTCAAGAACCTTCTCTTTTTGTGTCTCAGGTCTTTCAACCATGATTTCTGCCTTCTTCGCTTCATCTGAAAGTTCCACGAACAAGTTGAGATGTTCATTGAGTATCTTGGCACCGAGAGAAACTGCTTCCTTAGCAGAGATAACACCGTTAGTCTCTACGTTAAGTGTAAGCTTATCATAATCGGTCACATTACCCACACGGGTGTTTTCAACTGTATAACTTACGTTGTATACAGGTGTGTATATTGAATCGGTGTAAATTACACCAATCGCCGCAGGATTGTTCTGCTTATTCTTTTCCTGAGAGACATATCCTCTGCCGCGATCGAGAGTAAGCTCCATGTAGAAGCGAGTATTCTCGCCTACAGTAGCGATTACGTGATCGGGGTTGAGAATTTCAATCTCTCCGTCAGCCTTGATATCTCCTGCTGTTGCAACTGCAGGTCCTACAACATCGAGGACAACAGTCTTCTGAGTCTCGCTGAAGAGCTTTGCAATAATACCCTTAACGTTAAGTACTATCTCGGTTACGTCTTCCTTTACTCCGGGAATTGTGGAGAACTCGTGAAGAACACCGTCGATCTTTATAGATACAACAGCTACACCGGGAAGTGCCTTTAAAAGTACACGACGAAGGGAGTTACCCAACGTTGTACCGAAGCCTCTTTCAAGAGGTTCAACGATAAAAGTACCATGCTTACCGTCTTCGCTTACATCAACAGTCTCAATATTAGGCTTTTCTATTTCTATCATGCGCTTATCCTCCATATACTATATTTAATTAGTTGGTTATAATAGCTATGCGCTATTACCGGAGGCACGATTACTTGGAGTACAACTCCACGATCAGCTGCTCCTCGAACGGGAAGTCAATGTCTTCTCTCTTAGGAAGTGCATTTACCTTAGCCTGTACGTTCTTCTTATCAACATCAAGCCACTTGGGGAAAATTCTTCCGTCGAGACCTTCCATAAGTCCCTTAATCTTCTCGGATGCACGGCTGGACTCCTTAACGGTAATAACATCGCCTGTCTTTACAAGCAAAGAAGGAATAGTAACCTTCTTACCGTTGAGTGTAAAATGTCCGTGAAGTACGAGCTGACGAGCATCTGTTCTGCTCTCTGCCATACCCATTCTGTAAACTACGTTGTCAAGACGTCTCTCAAGAAGGCTGAGGAGGTTTTCACCTGTAACACCTTCCATCT
>SVTI01000062.1 GCA_015063855.1 Oscillospiraceae bacterium | reverse complement strand
CCAATGCCTGCACCTGTACTGCCGGCCTGTACGGTTATGTTACCGCCGTTTATTGTGATGACACCTGCGCTGTTTTGGTGGTTGCCGCCGATAGCCGCCTGGTCTTCGCCGGCGCCGGCAACGAGCTTTCCTTGCTTGCTCGGATCTGCCGAAACGGCATAGATCGTAAGGCTGTTGCCTGCGTTTACTGCTATACCTGCGTTCGCCGTAAGAACGGCGTTATCTGCAAGGATGATATTACAGTTACCGCTTACCGATATACGGGTGTCTGAGGTGAAGCTTCCCTTCACCAGCCACCAGCCCTCGGAAAGGGTAGTCTCACCTGCATAGACCTTATAGTCGGTACAGGTCTGCTGATTTCCGTCTGCATCGATATAGGTGACAGCCTCTGCCGCAAATGCGGTGAAGGGTATCATACCGATGAGCATTACTGCCGTTAGTAAAATACTGATAAGCTTTTTCATATTTTCTCCTCCTGAGAGTTTATTTTTTTAAGTTTGATTTTCGAGATATGAAAGCATGTTTGAAATGACATTTTGTGCTATCGTCGGATAATCAAAGCCGGAAACAAAATTGATTGCTTCTTTTATTTTGTCATCGGGAACACGATATACAAGAAATGTGGTTTCCAAAAAACGGGCAACCTTTCGTTCCATTGTGAAATACATATCGCAAGGTACTGTCATGAAGTTGCGCATGATACCTGCGGAGGCTATCTCGTATTCGTAAAAATCCTTTGTTTCAAGCTCGGGGAGATGTTCCTTGAAAATATCCTCCAGCTTTTGCGTGATCGCATGATATATGATCTCTGAGGTTTTGGGTAAAGAGTAGGAGACTGAATACAGTTCTCTGATATGTTCACTCGACTCTGCCATGTATAGCTGTAGAGTGGTTTCCGCCGCATAAAACAGTATCTTGTCATCTGTAATTCCTTTAAGCATCCGTTTAACCGATTCAAACTGTCCTTCAAGTACATAGGCGACGAGCTCGCAGAGTATATCCTCCTTTGAGCCGCAGGCGCGTATCATAGCACTTACGTTAATACCTGCCTCCTCGGCTATTTCTCTTACGGTAGATTCGGTATATCCTTTTTCTAAAAAAAGCTTTGCTGTTGCGTGAAGCGTTTTGCTTTTAATACTCTGAGATTTAAGTGTTGTCATAATTTAACTCTCTTTCCAAGAAAAACACGTTTCGAAACGTGTTTCGTATCATGTTTCATTATAGCAGTCTTTATAAAATTTGTCAATACGCTGTTTACAAATTATTTAAATCTTTAGCAATTCTTTGCTTTTACTCTTTGCGTGTATTTGGCTTTATATTGACAAAAGTTAAATATTATCGTAAAATATAACGGTAATAAGTTTTAAGGAAAATGCGATGAACGATAAAATAAAAATAGCCGCTATAGTTGGGCCTACAGCGGGAGGTAAGACCGCCCTTGCCGTCGAGGTGGCAAAGCGTATCGGCGGCGAGATAATCTGCTGTGACTCCATGCAGATATATGAAAAAATGATGATAGGCTCGGCAGCTCCCACCGAGGAGGAAAGGCAGGGTGTACCCCACCATCTCTTCGGATTTGTGCCTGTGGAAAAGAATTTCTCTGCTGCAGACTATGTGCCTTTGGCAAGAGCCAAGATAGAAGAGATAACTGCAAGAGGCAAGCTGCCCATACTCTGCGGAGGAACAGGGCTTTATCTTGAAAGCCTTATGTACCAGAGCGACTATTCCCCTGCGGTAGATCCGGCAATCAGGGAGTCGCTTGAACCCAAGGACGTGGACGAGCTTCATGCCATGCTTTGTGAGCTTGATCCTGTATCAGCCGAGGCGATACATAAGAATAACAAGAAAAGAGTTATACGAGCTCTTGAGATATGTATAGGGACGGGCAAGCCCAAGAGCGAATGGGATGCTCTGTCCAGAACCAAGGAGAGCATATATGATGCCCGTGTGGTTGTGCTGTCTTACAGAGACAGAGAAACACTCTATGACCGTATCAACCGCCGTGTGGATATGATGTTTGATGCGGGTCTTATTGATGAGGTTAAGTCTATCGATTTTCCCGAGGGCTCAACTGCGGGGGAGGCTATAGGCTATAAGGAATTGCGCGGATATCTGAAGGGTGAGGCTGCTCTTGAGGATGCTGCAAATGATATCAAACAGGCGACACGCAATTATGCCAAGAGGCAGATCACATGGTTCAAGCGGGAAAAATCCGCTCTGTCGCTTTATGTGGAGGATTATGGTTGCCTTGATGATATTGTAAATATTGTATTAAACCACTTAACAAAATAAAAGAATTGTGATATAATAAAATATCTGTTGAAAGGAGGATGTTATGGACAAGCGGTATTTAAAAAATGTGGCTGTATATGTAATTTCAGCGGCCTTATCCGTTCTTTTGATAGCATATATCGTATATCATTTGGTCAGTAGCTTTTCCTCCGACATCGAGACCCTTGCAACAGATCTGGTAACTGTCAGCGAGACATATACAGCGGAGGCATATATCTTCCGTGATGAGGAGCTTCTTTATTCGGAGGTTGGCGGTAATGTCAATTATCTGTGTAATGACGGTACGAAGATAGCTAAGAGTACAGCGGTCGCCCAGATATATCAAAACGGGGATTCCGAATCCTCGCAGGCTCAGTTAAGCGATCTCGAAAATCAGATAGCTATCCTCGAGGACAGTAATCCTGCCAAGGATTCTGCCATATCCGATTCTTCCTCGGTGGATGCTCAGATCGAATCGCTCTACTATACCATCCGTAATAAGATAAATGACGGAGATCTGGATTACGTATTCAGAAGAAAGGATGAGCTTCTTACTCTTCTGAACAAGCGTCAGATGATAATAAATCCCGATAATGATTTCGATGATATCATAGAGGAGCTTCGTAATGAAAAGAGCGTTATAACCTCCACCTTCGGCGGTGTCAGCGAATCGGTATACAACGAGTCTTCGGGTTATTTCTATTCCGAGGTTGACGGTTATGAGGAGATATTCAGCGCATCCCGTGTAGACAGCTTTACCATGGACGAGTTCTATTCATTGATCGAGGAGCAACCCTCCGCTAAGGTAGCGTCTGCCGTTGCCAAGGTGGCGACAAGCTATGAGTGGTATATTGCATGCGAGATTCCCTCGGTACATCAGCAGTACTACTTCGTAGGCTCCTCTTACGATATCAGCTTTCCGTACAGCGGAGGCAAAATACTCCCCATGGAGCTTCACAGAATAGTTACCGATTCGGATAGTGATAACGTCATTCTTATATTCAAAACAGGACATGTCCCCGTTGACTTTAACTTTCTTCGTAAGCAGTCTGTTGAGATAGTTCAGCAGTCATACACGGGTTACAGAGTCCCCGTGTCCGCTGTGCGTATGGTTGAGCAAAGACAGGGTGTATATATCAAAAACGGAAATCTTGTAGAGTTTCGCGAAATTGTTCCATTGGTCGAGATCGACGGTTACTTTATAGTCGAGGAACAGAACAAGCAGGATGATCCCGAGTTTGAAAAGAAATTAGGTATGTTCGATCTTGTGATCGTTAAAGGTAAGAATCTGTATGAAAACAAAATTATCCAATGATTATAAGGCTGACCTTGAATTAAATATAACTCATATCAGAGAGAAGATCGAGGAAGCAAAGAAGGATGCCAAGGGTCAGGACGTAACTCTTCTTTGTGCTACAAAGACTGTTCCCGCAGAGGTTATAAACTATGTTACCGAGAACTTCGGTATTACCGATATCGGCGAGAACCGTGTTCAGGAGCTTTTGGAAAAGTATGATGAGCTCAACCTTGAAAATGTCAATCTTCATTTTATCGGCTCGCTTCAGACCAACAAGGTTAAGTATATTATCGATAAGGTGTGTATGATACACTCCCTCGACTCTGTGAGATTGGCCAAGGAAATCGACCGTCAGGCAAAAAAGATCGGTAAGGTAATGGACGTTCTCGTCGAGGTCAATATAGGCGAGGAGGAGAACAAGGGTGGTATCTCTCCCGGTGAATTGGAGTCATTTCTTGACGAAATCAGCGTTTTCGACAATATCAGAGTGCGTGGACTTATGACAATAGCCCCTAATTGCGAAGGAAATGCTGAATATAGTAAATATTTTGAAAAAACTTATGCGTTTTTTATTGACATTTTGCCAAAAAAAATACATAATATATATAGCCCTATCCTTTCAATGGGTATGAGCGACAGTTTTGAGACTGCGATCAAATGCGGTTCCAATCTCATAAGATTGGGAACTGTTATTTTCGGCAGAAGAGAATACAAGTAAAAAATTAAATTTAAGATAAAATAACGGAGGAAAATAATTATGGGTTTCATGGATAAGTTCAAGAATATGGTTAATCCCGAGGAAAATTACGAAGAGGGATATGAAGAATACGGTTATGAGGGTGAAGAGTACGAAGCAGTAGAGCAGAATGCTCCTCAGGCTAACCAGACCTTTGGTTCTGCAAGCACCGGCTCTGCACTTGAGCTCAAGGTTATCCGTCCCGAGCGCTTTGAGACAGTTACACAGATAGCAGATCACCTCATCAACAACCGCACAGTCGTTCTCAATCTTGAAGCAACTAACAAGGAGACTGCAAGAAGAATGATCGACTTCCTTTCCGGTGTTGCTTATTCCATTGAGGGTAACTTAAAGAAGGTTGCTAACAATACATTCGTTATCACCCCTGGTAACGTAGCAGTTTCCGGTGAACAGCAGGCTCAGGCATATCAGGCTCCTGCTGCACAGCCCAACCAGGCAGAGATGTTTTAATAGCCTGTAAGGCTCTACTTATGACAATATTATTGGGAGGCTATAATTGTAGTCTCCCGATAAATGTTTTATTGATACAGAAAAAAATCACAGAAAGACGGTGTCACAGTGGGTTTATTATGGGGAATTATCTCGCTTACGGTCAGCTCTGTTATCAGAGTTTTGCTCTTACTTTTCTTTATAAGAGCGATATTATCATGGGTCTCTCCCATACCGTCGAGTAAGATCGAGATATTCATTCATGAGATAACTGACTTTATTATCGATCCGATAAGAAGGGTACTTTCCCGCTTTGAGTTTGTAAGGAGTTGTCCTATAGATCTCTCATTTTCGGCGGCGGTATTACTTCTCTGGATTATAGATTTGCTGATATAAAATATGGATGACTTGCTTTTTGCCCGTATTGACGATCTTATTAAGCGAGCCGAGAACGGCATGTTTGCTTACGGTGATTTTCTCAACGAAGGCGATGCCGCAAAGGCATTGAGATATATCTCCCGATATAAGGGAGAGCTTGAATACAGATTGTGGGGCGGATTTGAAGGAAGCGTAAGAAACAGGCTTTTCGTATATCCCGATTATTATGATTTTGAATACAGCTGTGATTGTATCAGAGCTGTTGAGATAAGGGGCAGCGGATATGCTGAGCTTAAGCATTCCTCATTTTTGGGAGCACTGACCTCCCTCGGTATCGACAGAGCCAAGATGGGGGATATCGTTGTAAGGGATAATAGCGGCATACTTTTTGCTGATGAAAAAATAGCAGATTTTCTGCTTTCCTCACCACCACCTCTTACCCGTGTGGGCAGAGATACGGTGAAGCTGATCGGATTTACACCCGATGAGAATTTCAGCGTAGCTCATGAGTTCAGGGAGATATTGGATACGGTTTCTTCACCGAGGCTTGATGCTGTAGTCTCGTCTCTTGTATGTGTTTCAAGAGAGAAGGCAAAAGGGATTGTGATCTCAGGACTTGTAACGGTAGATCATATTGAGGAGATTCGTCCCGATTTTCAGATTGAGGCAGGGAATACCGTAACAATCAGGGGCTACGGCAAATTTATCATAGACAGCATTTCCGAAAAAACCAAAAAAGACAGATATAGGCTTAAGGCTAAAAAATATGTGTAATGCAGGCTTAGCCGCATTGAAAGGAGAAAGCTTATGTTACCTCCGAATAAAATAAACAACAAGGAATTCAGCCGTGTGATAAGGGGTTACAATCCTCAGGAGGTCGATGCACATCTCAATGATGTGATGCAGAATTACAGCGAGCTTTATACACGAGTAAGTGAGCTTGAGAAGGCTTACGATGAGTTGTATAAAAAATATAAGGTCCTCGAGCTTGACAAGGATATGGTCAAAAACGATCTTAAGGATGCCATGACTGCAAGTGAGAAGATAATTTCCGAGGCACAGGAAAAATCAGACATAATAGTCCGTGCCACAAAAACAAATTGTGATTATATAATTGCCGACTACAGACGTACGGTTGCCGCTGAACGTGAGAAACTGCTGAACGTTCAGGCACGTATTCAGTCGATGAAGGAGGTCCTTCTTGCCGAGTGTCGAGAGTACATGGAGGCGATAGACAGAATGACCGAGATATCCGACACATCTCTCTACTATGAGGATGACGATGAGATGGTAGCCAAGGTTATGAACGAGGTCAAGACCGATGTCAGATATGCCATGGCGGAGAAGGAGCAGTTAGATACCATATCCGATGAGGATGCTAAGGTAGATCTTGAATGCTTCAACGAGGCGGTAAACGAGGAGGAAAACTCCAATACCGCAGACCCTGAGTTTCAGGAAGACAAGCAGGAAAAATCCTCCGAGATTGAGCTTGCAAAGACGGTAGTTGTTCCCGATACAAGCAAGATCGGAGATAAATATATAGAGTTCCTTGAGGAGCTCACCAATGACAACAGCGATACTGATAAGGAGTAACAATAGATATGGATTACACCGCAACACTTAATCTGCCCAAGACCGACTTTTCGATGAGGGCAAACCTTCCCCAGCGTGAGCCTGATATGCTCAAGTCTATGGAGGACAAGAATCTTTACAATGAAATGCTTACCCGTAACGAGGGCAAGCCCTATTTTGTACTTCATGACGGACCTCCCTTTTCAAACGGAAATATCCACATGGGTACAGCACTTAACAAGGTATTAAAGGACTTTATCGTTAAGTATAAGTCTATGGCGGGCTTCTATACCCCCTACGTTCCCGGTTGGGATAACCACGGTATGCCTATTGAAAGTGCGATTATCAAGAAGAATAAATTAGACAGAAAGAAGATGTCTATATCCGATTTCCGCCGTGCTTGTCATGAATTTGCAATGAATTTCGTTGACATTCAGATGACCTCCTTTAAGCGTCTCGGAGTGCTTGGTGAGTGGGATAACCCCTACCTCACCATGGATCCCAAGTTCGAGGCAAAGGAAGTAAGAGTATTCGGTGAGATGTATAAGAAGGGTTACATCTATAAGGGTCTTAAGCCCGTTTACTGGTGTCCCCGTGACGAAACAGCTCTTGCTGAAGCAGAAATTGAATACAAGGATGCTCCCTGTACCTCTATCTTCGTTAAGTTCAACGTAACCGATGATAACGGCAAATTCGAGGGTCTTTGCGACCTTTCCAAGACATATTTCATTATATGGACTACCACTACATGGACACTTCCCGGTAACCTTGCAATAGCTATCCATCCCAGAGAAAGCTATTCTCTTATCAAGGCATCAAACGGTGAGTTCTATGTAACCGCAGACGTACTTGCAGACCGTACCATGAAGAACGGCGGCATCGAGGAATATGAGATCGTTGCTACCTTCAAGGGCAGTGAGCTTGAATTCGTAAAAACTCAGCATCCCTTCCTTGACCGTGAAAGCGTTGTAGTAAACGCTGATTACGTTACTATGGAAAGCGGTACAGGTTGTGTACACACCGCTCCCGGCTTCGGTGCAGAGGACTACCTTACCGGTATGAAGTATAAGATGGACATCATCGTTCCCGTTGATGACCGTGGTTATCAGACCAAGGATGCGGGCAAGTTTGCAGGTATGTACTACGAGGAATCAAACGCAGCTATCCTTGAGGATCTTAAGACTACAGGCGCTCTCTTTGCCAGTGAAGATGTAGTTCACTCATATCCTCACTGCTGGAGATGTAAGCAGCCCATCATCTTCCGTGCAACTCCCCAGTGGTTCTGCTCTGTTGATGCATTCAAGGATGAGGCTGTTGCGGCTTGTGACAATGTTACCTGGATGCCCGCATGGGGTGAAGGCAGAATGAAGGCGATGATCCGTGAGAGAGCAGATTGGTGTATCTCACGTCAGCGTCATTGGGGCCTGCCCATTCCCGTTGTTTACTGCGAAAAGTGCGGTAAGCCCATCTGTACAGAGGAAACTATCAATAAGATTGCTGATACCTTTGCTTCCGAAGGCTCAAATGCTTGGTTTGATAAGGAAGCAAGTGAGCTTCTTCCCGAGGGCTTTGTATGTCCCGTTTGCGGTGACACACATTTCACAAAGGAAACCGACACCCTTGACGGTTGGTTCGACTCCGGCTCCACTCACTTCCAGGTTCTCGAGGAGGCAGAGGATATGCCTTGGCCCGCAGACCTCTATCTTGAGGGTGCAGACCAGTACAGAGGTTGGTTCCAGTCCTCTCTTCTCACCGCAGTGGGTGCAAAGGGTGAGGGTGCTCCCTATAAGGCTGTTCTTACCCACGGCTGGGTAGTTGACGGTGAAGGTAAGGCAATGCATAAGTCTCTCGGTAACGGTGTTGCTCCCGAAGAGGTTATCAAGAAGTACGGCGCAGATCTTCTCAGACTCTGGGCAGCCTCGGGTGACTTCCGTGTTGACGTACGTGTATCCGACAACATCTTCAAGCAGCTCTCCGAAACCTACAGAAAGATCAGAAATACCGCAAGAATGTTTATGGCTAACATCGGTTCTCCCGAGGAGGACTTTGATCCCAACAGAGATATGGTAGCCGTAGATGAGCTTTACGATATAGACAAATGGGCTCTTGCACGTATGAACAAGCTTGTTGCAAGCGTAAGAGAAGCCTATGATAATTACGAATTCCACATCCTCTATCATGAGATAGCTAACTTCTGTACTATCGATATGTCCAAGCTTTATATCGATATCGTAAAGGACAGACTTTACGTTGAAAAGAAGGAAAGCCTTGCACGCCGCAGCGCACAGACCGCTATGTACATCATTCTCAATGCATTGACAAGAATGATCGCTCCCATCCTCTCCTTTACAGCAGACGAGATCTGGGCTACAATGAGCCATGAGGCAAGCGACGATAAGCGTTCCGCACTCCTCAACGATATGCCTTGCTACGAGGAGAAGTATGCATTCGCTGATATCGAGGAGCATTGGAATAAGCTCTTTGAGATGAGAGACGACGTAATGAAGGCTCTCGAGGAAGCAAGAGCAGCTAAGCTTATCGGTAAGTCCCTTGAGGCTAAGATCACCATCGGTGCAAATGCAGAGAAGAAGGCGGTTCTTGAAAGCTTCGGCGATGAGCTCAAGACTGTGTTCATCGTATCTGCCGTAGAGCTTACCGATGTTGCAGGCGAGGAGCTCAAGGTTGAAGTCGCAGTTGCTGACGGTAAGAAGTGTGACCGTTGCTGGATGCATTCCACCGAGGGTACTGATACCGAGGACGGCTTCATTTGTAAGAGATGCGCAGAAATACTTGCATAAAATTGATACTTTTCAGCCTTGTGGCTATAGGTGCTGTGGTGCTTGACCAGATAAGCAAGCTTATCTGTGTCAGGAATCTCGGCTTGGGCGAGTCGGTGTCTGTAATACCAAAGGTCCTTGATTTTACCTATATCCGAAACGAGGGTGCGGCATTCGGAAGCTTAAGTAATGCCAGATGGGTGTTTATGATAGCCTCCGTTGTCATGATAATTGCTATAATCTGCTATGTTATCTATGATAAGAGTCTTACGTGGCCTATGGTGATATCCCTTGCGATGATCGCGGGAGGCGGTATCGGTAATATGATAGACCGAATAGCTTATGGCTATGTCATAGACTTTATAGATGTTAAATTCCTGTCCTTCTGGGTATGGGTGTTTAACGTAGCAGACAGCTTTGTATGTGTTGGTGCGGCGCTTTTGCTCGTTCTCTTCCTCGCATACGAGATAAAGAATAAAAAGGAAAAGAAAAACGATGTCAATACAGAGCTTTGAAGCCCGAAATGATGATATCGGAAAGAGAATCGATCAATTTATTGCGGAACGGGCTGATATAACCCGTTCCGCTTCTCAAAAGGTATTGGCGGATGGCAACGTAAGTGTAAACTCTGCCACGGTTAAGAAAAACTATAAGATATCCGCGGCAGACAAGGTAGAGGTGGATATTCCCGATCCCGAGCCTTTGGACGCTTTGCCCGAGAATATCCCCGTAGATATAGTCTATGAGGATGAGCATCTTGCCGTTGTCAATAAGCCGAAGGGAATGGTGGTTCATCCTGCTCCGGGTAATTATACGGGAACGTTGGTGAATGCTTTGCTCTATCACATGGCGGGCAGGCTTTCCTCTATAAACGGAATTATACGTCCGGGTATAGTTCATCGTATTGATAAAAATACCAGCGGACTTTTAATGATCGCCAAGACCGACGAAGCTCATTTAGGTCTCGCCGAGCAGATAAAGGAGCATAGCTTTGAGAGATGTTATGAGGCTATACTTGTAGGAAATCTCAAGGATGACCGAGGTACAATTGATGCTCCTATCGGTCGTCACCCCGAGGACCGTAAAAAAATGGCGATAGTCAGGGACGGAAGAGAAGCGATAACCCATTATGAGGTGCTTGAACGCTTTCCGGGCTTTTGCCACGTAAGGTTAAAGCTTGAAACGGGAAGAACACACCAGATCAGAGTTCATACAAAAAGCATTGGACACGGTGTTCTCGGCGATACTCTGTACGGGCAGGGAAAGACTAAATTTGAGCAGAATAACAAAGCCCTTATATGTGAGCAATGCTTACATGCAAGAACTGTAGGCTTTGTTCATCCCATAACTAAAGAAGAAATCAGTTTCACAAGCGAGCTGCCCGAATATTTTACGGCTCTGCTTGAAAAATTACGAAAATTAAACGACTGACGGAGGAAACATAATGAATAAAGATAAATTTTATATAACTACGGCGATTGCTTATGCATCCCGTAAGCCCCATATCGGTAATACCTATGAGGTGATCATGACCGATGCCATAGCAAGATACAAGAGAATGATGGGCTATGATGTTTTCTTCCTCACAGGAACAGACGAGCACGGTCAGAAGATAGAGGATCTTGCAAAGGAAGCCGGTATCGAGCCTCAGAAGTACGTTGACGGTGTTGCAGACACCATCAAGGGTATCTGGGATATGGTCGGTGCAAGCTACGATAAGTTTATCCGTACTACCGATGATTATCACGAAAAGGCAGTTCAGCATATCTTCAAGAAGCTTTACGATCAGGGCGATATTTATAAGAGTGAGTATGAGGGCTGGTACTGTGTACCCTGCGAATCCTTCTTTACCGATACACAGGTGGTTGACGGTAAGTGTCCCGACTGCGGCAGACCTGTTCAGCGCATGAAGGAGGAGGCTTACTTCTTCAAGATGAGCGCATATCAGGACAGACTTCTTAAATATATAGAAGAAAATCCCGGCTTTATCGAGCCCGAATCCCGCAAGAAGGAAATGGTGAACAACTTCTTAAAGGCAGGTCTTCAGGATCTCTGTGTTTCCAGAACCAGCTTTAAGTGGGGTGTTCCCGTTACCTTTGATGACAGACACGTTATCTATGTATGGATAGACGCGCTTTCGAACTATATCACAGCTCTCGGCTACGATGTAGATGAGAAGGGTGAGCTTTACTCCAAGTATTGGCCTGCCGATGTTCATATAATCGGTAAGGATATCCTTCGTTTCCATACTATCTACTGGCCTATTATCTTAATGGCTCTGGGTGAGCCCCTTCCCAAGAAGATCTTCGGTCATCCCTGGCTTCTCTTTGGTGCTGACAAGATGAGTAAGTCGAGAGGAAATACGATTTATGCAGACGATCTTGTAGCACGCTTCGGTGTTGACGGAACCCGTCACTATGTGCTTTCCGAGATGCCCTATAACTCTGACGGAAGCATTACCTACGAAAACTTCATCGCACGTTATAATTCCGATCTTGCAAATAACCTCGGTAACCTTGTAAACAGAACTATCGCCATGACAAAGAAGTACTTTGACGGTGTTGTTCCCGCAAGAGGCGAGGTGATCGATCTTGACCGTGAGCTTATCGCCGCAGTTGAAGAGGCAAAGGCTTCTATGTTCAAGAATATGGATGAGTATAAGATAGCAGACGCAGAGGATGCGGTATTTACCGCCCTTCGCCGTGCAAACAAGTATATCGACGAAACAACTCCTTGGGTTCTTGCAAAGAACGAAGAGGATAAGCCCAGACTCGGTTCCGTTATGTACAATCTCCTCGAGACTATCAGAGTATGTGCTAATCTTCTTTATCCCTTCCTTCCCACAACCTCCGAGAAGATTCTCGTTCAGCTTAATACTGAATGTAAGAGTCTTGACTTCGGTGGTATGGAAGAGGGTAAGGCTGTAGGAGAAGCAGAGGTTCTTTTCTCCAGAATCGACGAAGCAAAGATGATGGCTGAAATCGAGGCAGAAATAGCAGCTAAGGCAGAAGCGCAAAAGCCCGTGGAAAAGCCCGAGGGTCTTGCTCTTATAAACTTTGAGGACTTCGGTAAGGTTGAACTTCGTACCGCACAGGTTGTAGAATGTGAGCCTATCCCAAAGGCAAAGAAGCTTCTCAAGCTTCAGCTTGACCTCGGATATGAAAAGAGACAGGTTGTGTCGGGTATAGCTAAGTTCTACAAGCCCGAGGATCTTATCGGCAAGAAGGTGGTTATGGTTGCTAACCTTAAGCCCGCCAAGCTCTGCGGAGTTGAGAGTAACGGTATGATTCTCGCAAGTGGTGAGGAAACTATCCGTGTGGTATTCCTCGATCCCGAAACCCCCAACGGAGAAAGAGTTTGCTAAATGAAGATCATCGATACCCATGCTCATTACGATGACAGACGTTTTGATGATACGAGAGATGAAATTATAGCCGGTGTTTTATCCACCGGCTATATCAAAAACATCATCAATGCAGGCTGTGATATAGAAAGCTCCAAGGCAAGTCTTGCTCTGGCAAAAAAGTATCCGCAGTTTTACGCTACCTGCGGTATCCATCCTCATGACAGTGCTAAATATCTTAGTAATAAGGACAGAACCTTATTCGAGCTTGAAGCTCTTTTGAGAGAGGAAAAGTGTGTGGCGTTAGGTGAAATAGGGCTTGACTATCATTACGATTTCTCGGATAGAGAAAGCCAAAAAAAGATGTTCGAATACCAGATGCAGCTGGCAAAGAGACTTTCGATGCCTGTAGTTATCCATGACCGTGAAGCCCATGGCGACTGTATGGATATGGTCAGAAAATATCCCGATGTTGTGGGTGAGTTTCACAGTTATTCGGGAAGCGGTGAAATGGCAAAGGAGCTGGTAAAGCGTGGCTGGTATATCTCATTTTCGGGAGTTATCACATTTAAAAATGCGTCAAAGGTGCTTGAAGCAATGGCAAGTGTTCCCCTTGACAGAGTTATGATAGAGACCGATGCACCCTACCTTGCTCCCGTACCAATGAGAGGCAAGGATAATAATTCCTCCTATATGAAATATACAGCCGAGGCAGGAGCCAAGGTTTACGGTATCACTACCGAAGAGTTCTGCCGTATCACTACAGAGAATGCCGAAAGATTTTTCGGTATAAAGGAGTAAGAAATGACAATTACTTATGAGGACGGAAACGGACTTTATATAAATACCACCAATCGTTGTACCAATAGCTGTGATTTCTGTGTTCGTGTAACAGAGGACGGTCATTACGGTGATCTCTGGCTGGAGCGCGAGCCTACAGTTGAGGAGATCAAGGCGGATATCGACCGCAGAGATCTTGATAAGTATACCGAGATCGTTTTCTGCGGCTACGGTGAACCCACCATGCGCCTCGACGATATACTTGAGGTGGCAAAATATATTAAGGAAATATGTAAGCTTCCGGTACGTCTTAATACCAACGGACTTGCCAATCTCTATTTTGACGATGATATTACAGATAAGCTTGAAGGTCTTATCGATGCCGTGTCAATCAGCATGAATGCGGCAAATCCTGAAGATTATGACCGTATCTGCCACAGCGCTTTCGGTCTTGAAGCCTTTGAAGGAATGCTTGATTTTGCAGGCAGATGCACCAAGCACGTTCCTAAGGTAATGCTCAGTGTTGTTGAGGGATTTGTTTCGGAAGAGGATATTAATATCTGCCGTACCCTTGCATCCTTTGTCGGAGCTGAGCTTCGTGTCAGAGAATTTATCGGTTAAAAAGAGGAAACGATGAAAAGGATACTATCTTTATTTCTTACATTAATAATGCTCCTCCCCCTGCTTATTTCCTGTGCCGATGGTAAGAGTCGAGATAAGGAGATAGCGGAAAAGAACGAGGAGGACGGAGAATATAATATTCTTATTCTCGGCGATGATCTTATGGATCAGAGCAAGGCATATGAATATTTCAATAAATTCTGCAAAGCCAATGATAAGGATGTAGTGGTGGAACACCGCACAGAGAAAGATGCCCGTCTCTATACCTTCGCCGATCTTTGCGAGAGCGATAAGGGCTTTGCAGAGCAAGTGTCTAAAGCGGAAATGATAATATTTGAAGAGGGAACAGCCGAGACCGCAACAACGGTTGAATCCCTTGAGCGTATTCTCGAATATGCCAACGATCCCATAACCGTAAATGTCAACTTCTACGGTTATCAAAAGCGCTTTTATAAGAGCATTTTTAAGGAAAAATTTAAGGATATGCAGTATGCCGATGCGGACTATTATGTTAAGAGTATTATAGCCTCGGACGAATATATCCTCGGTTATGAGCATCTCTATATGGATGACAGAATACATCCCAACAGACTTTGCGGCTATCTTACGGCTATCGTTATCTACTGTGAAGTGTTTAACGCTACGCCGAAGGTAATGAATTTTGAAAGCTTTGAATATGATAAAAAGCTTCTTTCCTGTGTTCCCGAAGAATGGCAGGGAAGGGAAGACGAGCTCTGGGATAAGCTCCATGAAATGCTGATAGATTTAATGTGATATATGAAAAAATGCAACGACAAAACCGTTGCATTTTTATGTTTGTGTATTTGCTTCATTTATTATTTTATATGCCAATGAAAATCCCTTATAAAAAGCCTCCTCGTTGGTACACTGTAAATATTCCTCTACACATTGATTATAAGTATCGAATCTCTTTAATTGCTTTTCGTTCAACTCCTCGCTTAACTTGTCTGCGTTTGCCTTTAACAACCTTTCCAAATTTTCTACTTCCTTATTGTTTTGGCAATATTCCTTCACCGGACATAAATTGCCGTTCCATAGATCGAATAACGTGGGTTTCATATAAATCACCTCAAAATTCAATAAAATCGCACAAATATGTGTGTTATTGAG
>SVTI01000061.1 GCA_015063855.1 Oscillospiraceae bacterium | reverse complement strand
CTTTAAGTTTGATTAAAGTAAGCCGTTCTACGGATAGTTAGCCAAAATGGCGATCTACTCATCCGTCATTGTCAGGGCTAAATGATAATTTTTTGTTTGCTGAAATTCACCTGACAATGCCACCTTCCCTGCTAGGGAAGGCTTTTTGTTAGTGCGTTTCCTATGCTTAATGCTTTAACATTTAGTCACAGCGAACTCACCGATAAACTACAATTTATCGCTTTGCTTATTTCGGGCATTGAAAAATCGATAACGGCTAACTCCAAGCTCGAAGCATATGGGTGAAGGGTGAAACCCTTCCAAGCCCGAATAGCAGGGTGCAGGGCAAAGCCCTGCCTGTAATTTATCGATTAATACAAATCAGAGAACGAAATTGCAAGATCTCGTCCTCTGGTTGTATTATTGTATCAAAGTTTAGTAATTTTGTTTTTTGATCATTCCACAGTTACTGTGTAATAATTATACGATTCATCATTATACTGAACGCAGAAGGTATAGGTACCGGGAGTAAGGGTAACGCTGTAGGATACTTCGGTCATATTCTTGGCACTTACCGTAACACTTCCCATTGCATTCTTAATCTGGTTGGAGGTTGTATAAACGCCTACAGCATAACGTATAACCTTAAAGTCATCAAGATTACCGAATGTAACGGTTCTTCCCTCCTGTGTCATAGTAGGAGATTTCTTGGTTACATTATAGTTATACATAACCTCATAGCCGTTGTTATATACTACAGCAACTGTTACAATGCCTTCGTCACGGTACTGAACGGCATATTCTTCAAGACCCTTAAGTACGGTTTTACCTGTAAACGCTCTGGAGCCTTCAGCACGCTTGATATCACCGGGAGTCTTGTATTCGCCGTAGGCAGTACGGATAACCTTGATTCCCTCGAGATTACCTACTATAAGCTGTAATCCGTTTTCGGTAAAGGTCGGCTCGGCAACGGTAAGCTCAACCGTTATGAACTTGTGCGCTCTTGTACTGTCGTCATATCTTACACAAACGGTATATATACCCGGCTCGGAGAGTATATAGGTATAATCATGCTTTGAGCCGATCTTATTCTTTGTAATCTGTACAACACTGTTAGCCTTAACATCAGCATAGGTAGTGTGACTTCCCTTTGCTATAAAGTAGTCCTTGACACCGTAGAGGTTTTTGACAGTCATTGTAACACCGTCAGCCTCGATCTCCTGATCCATGACAGATAGATCCGCCTTATAGATATACTCTGTTCCGTCATTAAGCTTTACCCAGATCGAATATATACCGCCCTCAGGCATTGCGATAGTACAGATACCGTCTTTAGTATAGCTTGCAATCTTTGATACGTTGAGGGTTACGCAATCGGGTGCATTTTTAATTTGTGATGCGGTGGTATATTCACCCTTGGCATACCTTATATAGCTTATATCTTCAGCCATTGTAATAGTAACATCATAATTATATACCGAGAGCTCAGGTTCGGCAGCCTCAAGCATTGGTATTTCTCGGGTTTCTGTAGTACCGCAACCACGTCTGCATTCTCTTGTTTCTACACCGACAGTTGTAGTTGTTGGCTCCTTAGTAACAACCCAATTCAGCCATGAATGACCAATAGCTTCAATTACCTCTGTATAGCTGTCTCCACACTCACATTCATATGTGATTATACCGTTCTCGGTACATGTAACCATTTTTGACATAGAAACTTTGTAGCTGTGCTCATGCGCTGCTAAAAATGTATATGCTACTGCATTTGATATGCAATAGTTATGAGCATATGAACCCTCATAACATTCAACAGTAAGATATGGACAATTACCGAACACATCGTTTTCCATATTATTAATGCTCTGAGGCAGAGTGATCGACCTGAGCGATTTACAATAGGCAAAGGCAGAGCTGCGAATATAAGTAACAGTATCGGGAATATTTATCGAGCTCAACTTTTCGCATACCTCAAAGGCACCGAGACCGATCTTACCAATACCAATGGGCAGAGTAACACGCTCAAGGGCTGTACAACCGCTGAAAATATAACTTTCAACCTCGGTTGCAGAGGCAGGATAATCTATCTCTTTAAGTGAAGTACACTGTGCAAAAGCCATATTGCGAATACGTGTAACGCTGTCGGGAATATAAACGCTTTCAAGATTGGGATTGTACGCTATCGCAATAAGGCCTATGGTTTGAAGTCCCTCGGGAAGAGTAAGCTCCTTAAGAGAAGTACAATCTCTTATCGCTTCATCACCTATAGATACAAGACCACTTGAAGGAAATTCTATCGAGGTAATAGCTGAGCATTCATAGAAGGCATAATTACCTAATGTAGTTACACCGTCCTTGATAACAACATTTTTAATGTCATTTCTGCTGTCATACCAGGGAGCCTTCTCAAAATAATTGTAATTTGTCATTGCACCGCTACCCGATATGGTAAGTGTACCACCCGAAAGAGACCATGTAAGATTGTCGCCGCACTTTCCTGAAGCAGCCGACAGTTCAAAGCCTACCATCAAGGGCATGAGCATTAATACTATTAATGACAATGATAAAACCTTTTTCATTTTTTTACCTCCACAATAAGTATATGTTATTTTAACACTATTAAAAATATATGTCAATATTTCGGACATTGTAGAAAACAGAAACTCATAAACATTGACAAATTTCTAAATCTAAGCTATAATTTTAACAATAATAAAATAGGAGAAAGACATGAAGATCTTATTTATAAATGCTTGTATCCGTGAGGAATCAAGAACAAAGGAATTATGCGATAAATACATAGCAAAGCATTTTTCCTCGGAGGATATAAGCGAACGTATTTTACAAAATGAGCTAATCCTTCCCTTCAACCGCTTGATGCTTGAACAAAGGGTTGAGGATATAGAAAATCTGGATTACAGCGGTGAGCGTTACCGCCTTGCAAGGGAATTTAACGAAGCTGATATTCTGCTTATAGCCGCACCCTACTGGGACTGCAGCTTCCCTTCGGTGCTTAAAGCTTATATCGAGCATATATGTGTTGACGGACTTACCTTTGTTTATGATAACGGTGTTCCTGTAAAGCGTAACAAGGTTCAAAAAATGGTCTACATAACCACCTCCGGCGGTTATATCCCCGAAAACAACTCTCTTGAGATGTATCTTAAAGAGCTCTGCGGACTGCTCTGTATTCCCGAGCTTGAATTTCACTCGGCGCAGGGTCTAGATATATGGGGATGTGACATTGAAGCAACTCTTAACGATACTGCGAATAACTTTTGATTTAAAGGAGACAAAATGAAAACATTCAGAATAGATATAAATGAAAACGCATGGCTTGACTGCTATCTGCATGAATATTACAAATGGGATATCGTTGGCAAGGTAAATGAAAGCCATCCTGCAATAATCGTTTGTCCAGGCGGCGGTTATACCTCTATAAGCTGCTCTGAGGCTGAACCTGTGGCTCTCACCTTCCTCAAGGAGGGATTTTCCACCTTTGTGCTTAACTATTCCATCGAAGATAATTGCACCTGGCCAAATGCCCTTCACGAGATACTCACCGCTATATGGCAGGTTAGAAAGAATGCCAAGGAATGGTATATCAATCCCGATGCAATCGCGGTTATGGGCTTTTCTGCAGGCGGCGGTATGGCGGCTATGGCTTCCACGCAATGGAACATCGAGGGTCTTGACAAGGTGATCGGCGCGCCTTCTCTTGAAGAGCTTAAGCCCAATGCTGCGGTACTCGGCTACGGTGCTATGGATGTCACACTCCTTAATAAAAACAACATCCTTGAAGCCAAGGACGAGCATTTTGACCCTGTTAATTATATAGGAAAGCATACCCCTCCCACCTTTCTCTGGCACGGTAGAAGGGATAGCTGTGTTCCCTCCTTTGCAACCGTTGACTATGCAAGAAAGCTGGATGATCTCGATATTTCCTATGAGCTCCACATATTTGACTTTGCAAATCATGCACTAACCGTTTTTAACCGTAACACCGACAGCGACAACTACGATTGCCGTCAGCTTCGTAATGTGGGTATGTGGGTTGAGATGTGCGCCGATTGGCTTATGACTACATTCGGTTATTAAGGAGAAGATATAGAAGTTTTATGAAACAGTTCAGAATAGATTTTAATGAGAGTTGCTGGATGGATTGTTATATCCACGAAAGCTATGAGTGGGATGTAAACGGCAGAATAAATAAGGAACACCCCGCAATCATCGTATATCCCGGCGGAGGATATCTTTCGATAAGCTGTAGTGAAGCTGAACCCGTGGCTCTTACCTTCCTTCAGGAGGGATTTTCCACCTTTGTGCTTAACTATTCCTGCGATCAGAACTGCCTATGGCCTCAGGCACTTCATGAAATACTCTGGTCGATATGGCAGGTTCGCTCTCATGCGAAGGAATGGGCGATAAATCCCGATGCAATCTCGGTTATGGGCTTCTCTGCAGGTGGCGGCATGGCGGCAATCGCTGCTACCCAATGGAATACCGAAGGTGTTGATAAAATCCTTAGCGCTCCCGATCTTGAAAGCTTAAAGCCTAACGCTGTAGTTCTCGGCTACGGTGACTTTGATGCCACTAAGCTTATCTCAACAGGCTTCCTTACTCCCGATGCCTACGGCAAAGCACCCTCGGAGGGTGATATCCACTTTGATCCGGTTAAATTTATCGGCAAGCACACTCCTCCTGTATTTATATGGCACGGCAGAAGAGATGATGCAGTTCCCTCTTATATTACAATGGATTTTGTAAGCAAATTAGAGGAATACGACATCAGCTATGAGCTGCATATGTTCGACTTTGCAGGTCACGCAATGACTGTATTCAACCGTACCACGGACAGTGATAATTATGATATGCGCAAATTCCGTAATGTATCCAAATGGACACGTATGGCAGCAAACTGGCTGATGAACACTCTCGGGTATTAAGCGTAGTACATACGAACAAATCACACGAAACAGAACAAATTCTTATACATTTAAATTAAATATATAAGGAGAATGAAGACAAGCTTCATTCTCCTTTCAGACTATCGAAAAAGTTGGTCGGACGTGTGAAATCAATAATTATTAAAAGTTTTATTCTCCCAATAAGATTTTTTAATAATTAACATCTGATACTTCAAACTAACTGAATAAGCATTCAAAAAGGGCTAAAACATCGAGTTTTAGCCCTTTTTTCACACTTTTCCGCGAAAAGCCTCACTACCGTACCAAGTACGCCTACGGAGACTTTTCACGAAAACCTACCTGCCTTTTTCGAAGTCTGGCAGCTTGTCGATAGATTTATCGACAAGCTGATAAGGAGAATGAAGACAAGCTTCATTCTCCTTTTTCTTTAATATAGAAATTTTCTCTATTTAGTACCGTATCTTTACACTATGAAACGGGCAAAATTATATGCACCGCAAATTTTAATAATCACCCTATAATATCCTCGGGCTCATAGCCGAAGAATTCATTGAATCGGTCGGGCTGAACCTCTTCAATAATCGCATTAAGCTTGAATCCGTCTGTATCAGAATAGGCAACAGCCTCAGTAGAAATATTAGCGCCGCCCGTAACAAATTCTATCGTAAGAGGTGTATCTACGGTAGCACCACTGACAATATCCTTGTAATAATAATAACCGTCCGAGGGATTAAATTCCCACTTGGAATCTGTTGTATACTCAACAACACTCTTAGCAAGATAAGCCCCCTCGCTGTCATAGAAACTTTCAAAGAGCTTAACGCGGATGTATGCAGAGCTTTCACCTGTATAATTAATATTAAGTCTGAGGTTAGAAAAATCAGATTTGGTTATGAGGGTATCGCTGAGATCTTCAAATCCCGTACTGCCATTAATGCTAATTTGCATTGATGCACTAAAATCAGTAACCTTCAAATCGCGTTTTGCGGAACTGTTAGCATCGGCAAACCACGAGTAGCCGACCACAACACCAACGATTAACGATAATGTGAGCGACAGAACTGCAATCAATATTATCGTTAACTTACGCTTCTTTTTCCATTTTTGGAATGTCTGCGCTTCCCTTTTAATATCAGAATTTTTTTTCATAATACAATCTCGAAAAATTAAAATTATTCAACTACACTAAAGCTTACTTGAGCATCGAATGTCATATTTCCGTTTTTAATAGCTGTCGATGTAGAATCGGTATACTCCGCCCAAAATACAACCGCTATTGTTCTTTCATAGGCAGCTGCACCGCCTGCTGCGAAATTGATCACCAGATCATTGTCATAATCCTGCTCGTCAATTATCCATTCAGCCAATAAATAATTACTGTCATTATTATCATAATACGGTTCTATATAATAATGGAGATCTGTAACACTTGAAGGTAATGCAACCGAGACCTTAGCCTTTATTACATTCTCGCTTGCCTTAACCTTAAATGTTTCAACATACATTGCCTTTGCAAAATCATTGTACGAGATCGATCCATCATTATTAACAACCTTGGTAGCACAGGGGAGAACCAAGGATCTTTCAATGGCTACCCCGTCTCCAAGATATATTCCGCCGTCTTCAGATTGAATACTCAATGAGAAATCAGAAATATCTGCAGTTGTTTTATTTGTAAACCATGCAACTACCGCAGTTATTAAAAGAATCAGTGCGAGAACCAGAACAGCCGCAGACTTTATAAACTCTTTTTTTATATTTTTCATCGAATAATTCAAGCTCTCACACTCCTTTCAATTTAATTTTCAGTTACAATCGATATTAAATATACCCCAAGGCATAGGATCTTTTTGAGTCATACTGATTTTAATATAAATAACATAGCGTCCGTTTGAAGCCGAGGGGACAATACCGAAGGTATTAGCAGACAGCGGATCAATAACCTCTGTTTCTGCCGAATTTGAATATGCGCTTACAGTATAGGTGTATTTAGATGAAGGAACGGTAGCGGCTATACTGATGCTGTCCTCAACATCGCTGATCTTGATAGGTGCTGAGGAATAAGTATCCGATGCAGTAAGGCATATACCGTACTTAACACCCGAATCGGAGATGAAATCTACAAGTGCCTTACTATCCATATCGTTAAGGTATTCATTCGCCGTACCCTCTGTAGCAACTCTGTAGTAAATATTTACATCCTTAACATCGAATATAACATAACGCTTATATGAATATGTTGTACCCGTGTTTCTTGTTCCCTCTTTGTACATCTCAAAGATTTCACGGCCGCCGTACACATTGGTAATTGTGTTATTATTAGCCACAGTATAGTTACCGTAATTATCATAGGATTTGATCTTCTGAGAGTACTGGGAATTTAATGTTGCTTTGTTAAAGTTATTTGCATTTGCCTCATCTGCAGTATTGGAGGTATAATGAACACTGTTAAAAGCCATATACCTGAGTTGCGTTTCACACTTAGTCAAGTATGGATACAGGAATGAGAATGAACTGCTGGTACTGCGGGACCAGTTAGATCCAAGATCGTTCTTTGCACTACTTGTACAAAGCTCGGCTGTTGTTTTATCAGCCAAGGTTGCCTCATTGCCGCTAACATCGGCTATAGCTTCAATTGAAGCCGCCTGTCTGTCAAAATACGAATTATCTACAGTAACAGTTCCACCTGACAAACCGTATTTTTCACCGCCTATACCGGGTGCAAAGCAACAGGTGGAAAGTGAACCCTTAACAGTTGAGCCATCTGCAGTTCCGATAAAACCGGCACAGCTCTGAGCATCCATCACTGTTGCAGAGGAATAACAGGTTGTGAGCTTGGTTGCAGCATCAGCTACACCAAAGAAACCTCCGCAATTATCGGTTGCGGAATATATACCGAGCGACATAGACTCGCTTATGGTAACAGCACTAGCATCACCAATTATACCACCCGCATTTCCAAGTGCATTAACGATTCCAATGGTATAACAGGTAGAAATCGTTGCATTATTTGCAGAACCGGCAAGAATACCAACATTTGCTTCGGTTGAAACATTGATATTCGCATTATTTATAAATATATTTTCAATAGTAGCAGGACCCGAAATATTTCCGAATAATCCTGCGTTACCCTCGACCGCCTTATCTACATTGAGATTTGTGATCATCAGTTCAATGCCTGTACCGGAATAATTATAAGTACCGTTAAAGTTACCTTTAAATCCGTTGATGGGATTCCAGGAGGTATATTCGGAGAGATCAATCGCGGTAAAAACTGTAGCAGAGCTTGAAGAGCCTGTAACGGTATGCTTGGGAGTTTCGACCTTATAATAATATGCTCCTGTCAGGTCATCAACACAATACAAACGCACCATATCAAGTTCATGGGCATTGGTAATAAGATAAGGCTTGGATGATGTGCCCGAACCACCCGCAATATAAGGATTTGCACCGCTTGAAACATGAACGGTTATATCTCTTTCATAGCCGCCGCTTGTAGCGGTAAATACAACATCTCCCTCGGTAGTAAAGATGTACTTACCGTTAGTTGAATCAAAAATATTACCCGAAAGACCGTTGATCTTACCCGGAGTTGCCGCCGTGGCAGAGGTATCATAATAATACTCATCCACACCGCCCGTGATCTTCCAATCGATTTTATTATTATTGCTGTATGCAGTGTCCTTTGTAATGGTAGCCGTAGAATACTTGGATGTTGTTGATAAC
Organism: Oscillospiraceae bacterium; assembly: GCA_015063855.1. GTDB lineage: Bacteria > Bacillota > Clostridia > Oscillospirales > CAG-272 > RGIG7300. Next base: position 8,075 of record SVTI01000061.1, on the reverse strand, counting down.
GGCATATGTTCTCTGCCATAGCCGAGATTGATATCGTTTGAATTGTCAAGATGAACTATAGCCGCAGAAATTGCGGAAATATTCTTAAATACTTTATTGGAATTGCTGTAGAAATGATTGATCTGAGGATAATATGTATCGGTATAAGCCCATATCCTTGTATCACCGATATACTCAGGGAACTTATTATAAACACCGGTAAATCTGTGTGCCCCGTCCATATCGCCCTGACGCTGGAAACAAACATTCTCATCATAATATACATTGCTGTCAAGATCAGGAATAACGCCTATCGACTTAACTGTATCCGCATAGGGATTTTTTATCTGAACGGTAGTATAGCATTGATGAGCGCAGGAGGTATCGGAATAACCAATAAGACCGCCGATATATTCTCTTCCCTCATTGTCAATGGTACCTGTAGAATAGCTTATAGATACAAGATTTGCAGTTTTGGAGCTATGAGTATATCTGCCGATAAGACCGCCCACCATAGAAGCATCGGTGTGAATATCTACAACAGTAAAGCTGTTATTTAAAGTACCATTCTCAAGATAACCAACAAGACCGCCTACAGCCTGATATGTAGAGTCACTGTTGGAATAAACAGCAATAGAGCCGTGAGCAAAGCAACCGGTTATCGAGGTTTGTGACATAGCATAGCCGCAAAGTAAACCGATACCTTTGTTAGTGGCTGAGTTTGAAGCACTGAAATTAGTAACATAAGCATCGACAATGCCAAGATTCTGTATTGTCGAGTTTGAACCTACACGGGCAAAAAGACCGTTTGAATTGAGATTAAGATTTTTAATATAGTGGTTTCCGCCGTTTACTATAAGTGTTTTATTCGTATTTATCGAAGAAAAACTTATACCGCTTGCATCGATATTTGCAGTAAAATTAATGGTGACAGGCTCGGTAGCAGAGCTGATCATACCACTGAGTGTCGAAAGAGCCGTTGCACTGTCTACAGTAATTATATTAGCAGAATTAGAGGTAAACATCATGAAATTTAAAGATGTGAATATCATTACGATAGCCAAAAACAGGGCAATCGACCTTTTTTTAATCATCATTATCTACCTCCTTTTCAGAATCTTTTTCAGCATTCCCTTCCTTTACATCGTCAGGAAAGAAATGGATCACTTTAATAAAATCAACCAAATTGATCAGAACTATAATTGCAATAGGAACTACCGTCAAACAAAACGAGACCCAACGCTTTGACAAGAACCGGAAGATCTCGCCGAGAGTATGTGAATTATATACCACTCTTCCCTTGATATTCTCGGGATAAACAGGATATTTATCCGCTGTCGGATTATTAGTACCCTTTGTTGTAAAGACAGGAGAAACACCACTGTTATCAATCTTATGAATGTTGTGAGTATTGATAAGTCCCTTGATATCAGGATCATCCGAAACAAAGGATATAATATCCCCAACCTTTAAATCATCAATCGGTGTCTCTTCTGCTATAATAAGACTGCCTGCCATAATATCGGGCTCCATACTCTCAGTGGTTACATAGAAAAACCTGTAACCGAAAAGAGCGATATCAGATCTTACGGCAAACAACGAAAATAAAAGAAGAAGAAAGGAGAAGACAAAAAACAGTAATGCAATAACGCTTATTATTCTTTTTATCTTCATTTCCTTTGTTTTCATATACAGTTTCTTCTTTTAGAAATAATCTCTGTTATTCGTCAAGCTTAAAAATACCGATAGCATCGGAAATATCGAATACATCGTCATCAAGCTTATCCGGTGTTTTGGGAGCAGGAGTTTTCTTTACCGAAGCCTTTGCCTTAGTAGCCTTCTCCTTCTCTTTAGCCTTCTGCTTTGCCAACTTCTCTTTCTCAAGAGCCGCTGCCTTTTCCTTGGCAGCCTTCTCCTTCTCTTTAGCCTTCTGCTTTGCCAACTTCTCTTTCTCAAGAGCCGCTGCCTTTTCCTTGGCAGCCTTCTCCTTTTCTTTAGCCTTCTGCTTTGCCAACTTCTCTTTCTCAAGAGCCGCTGCCTTTTCCTTGGCAGCCTTCTCCTTCTCTTTAGCCTTCTGTTTAGCTAATTTTTCCTTTTCAAGAGCCAGAGCCTTTTCCTTTGCGGCTTTTTCCTTTTCGCGAGCCTTCTGCTTTGCTAACTTTTCTTTTTCGAGAGCTGCCGCCTTTTGCTTCGCCGCCTTCTCTCTTTCCTTAGCTTTAGCCTTAGCCGCCTTTTCCTTTTCTTCTGCCAACGCCTTTTCACGGGCAGCCTTTTCTTTATCCTTAGCCTTTTGCTTAGCTAACTTTTCCTTTTCGAGAGCGAGAGCCTTTTCCTTCTCTGCTCTTTCCTTGTCCTTGGCTTTCTGTTTTTCGGCTTTTTCCTTTTCTATAGCTGCAAGCTTAAGCTTCTGAGCCTTTTCGCGCTCTTTTGCTTTTTCTTTTGCCTTCTTTTCTTTTTCGAGTGCTATAGCCTTTTCCTTTGCGGCTTTTTCCTTAGCCTTCTGCTTAGCTATGCGCTCTTTTTCAAGAGCGGCTTCCTTTTCAGCCTTAGCCTTTTCACGTGCAATACGATCTGCTTCGCGTTTCTTTTCTTTGGCAATACGCTCTTCCTCACGCTTACGCGCAGCTTCTTCGCGTGCCTTCTGCTTCGCAATACGAGCCTTCTCTTCAGCCTTTTCACGGGCGATTCTTTCTTTTTCGAGACGGGCAGCCTCAAGCTTGGCATCACGCTCAGCCTTAAGAGCATTGTTGATAGCCTCTGCTATCTGAGCATCCTGCTTTTCACGCTTCTTTGCTGCCTTTGTTATCTCGTCAAGGAATACACGGCGAACCTCTGTGTTATAGATATCGTAGTCATCAACTATTTCCTCTACAATATTCTTAACAAACTTAGGCTTGATCTGACGGCGCTTCTTCTTATGCTCGAGATCCACATCATCGGTAGAATCAGCACTCTTCTTTAAGAAGATGTAATTTAGTGCAAGTGTATTATAGAACGTAAATACCGCTTCCTGTGTAAGCTCACGGTATTCGTTGATAATATCAATAGTATAACCTACTTCATGATATGTCTCGATAAACTGCCAAAGAACAAGACACTTTTTGAAGTTAGGGTCTTTAAGAATGACATTGGTACGCATAATAGGAGGACGAACCGGAGCTGAACCTCTCATACTCTTGGCAAAGGCTGAGCCGCGGAACTCACGAATAATACGAGAGAGTCTCTCAATTCTCGCAAATACACCCATACGAGTGGTATCAGCGTTAAGAAGGGCATTCTTAGTGGTAGAGGATATCTCAAACTTATAATTTACATCCTCCTCACCGTTATTGAAAACACCCTCCATAGCAAGCTCCGCTATCTCCTCATCATCGGTGATGTTAAGGAGAACCTGACGACGAGATTCAACAAATTCCTCTACCTTCCCTAAAAGGGTGTAGATAAAACGGTTTTCATAGATATCAAAGCTCTCTTCACGGTACACATTAAGTATCTCGTTGGGAGTAACACGGTCACCGTCAACTCTTGCAATAAGGTTAGTATGCTGTGCCAAATGACGAACAGACTCATTGGTGATACGGCGTGCCTTCTCTATAGGCACAATCTCCTCCTCCTGCACGATAAAACGACGGGGATTACGGATAATAGTATCAAGCTCAACGATACAGTTCTCAATCTGCTCAATCCAGCGAACATCAATCTTTTTATCCTTCTTTTTCTGATAAAAGGAGAACTTATTGGTGCCTGCACCGATATTTTCAACTATATAATTGTAGAATTCGTCACTGTCTATAAGAGATTTAAATTGTTCAAAATACTCGTTATAAACCTTGTCAAGCTTGCTTGCCACGATAATTTCTCCTTAATATCAATTTTATACGGAAGGCAGAATTTTGCCTTCCATACATTTTAGAACAATTTCTTAAGTCTTAAGAGATATTCCTTAGACTCCTGCATATTCTGCTTGCCAAACATCTTATCCATATAGCTGATAAGACCATCGATCTCGTCACGAATGAAGGAGAGGTTAAGGGATTCAAACTTACGGAATACCTTCTGTTTAAGAACGTAGTCAAGACCGTCGATCTCTGTACCACCACATCCGACATAAGCGGGAACGAAGTCCTTAAGCTGCTTTACGATACGGTTACCAAACGCAAGTCTGAAATGCTCGATAACGTAATCGTCAAGCGCTGCTATCTTATCAAGGCTTTCCTGAGATACCTTGAACTCCTCTTTAGCCTTATCGAACTTGGATTCAAGATCGCTGAAAGAGAGGGTGAGGTGATCGGTATAGGGAGCCTCAAAATACTTACCCTTGGTATTAATGTCAATAGGCATCGCTCTGTCGTACACCTTATCGGTGATAGCAAAGGTAGAGTCGTCGTTGTTTGCAGTACCGATGTACCACATATTCTGAGGAAGGGTCATTCTACCCTCAACTACCATTTTGGGGTCGGTAGGCCATGCGGAGGGAACGAGGTCAACTACCCACTCGTCACGGGTAGGCATTTCAAGAATGGAGAGAAGCTCTGCAAAATAATACTCAACACGGGCGATATTCATCTCATCGAGGATGGTGAGGTAAACATCATCGGTATACTTCGCTTCATACATCTTCTTGAGAACCTCTGTCTCATTGAAACGCTTAGTAAATTCGTTAAAATAACCGAAAATCTCGGTACGGTCACGCCAAGAGGGCTGAACCGATGCTATGGTTGTATCATTCTGAATAAACTTACCGAAAGCATAAGGAAGTGAAGTCTTACCGGTACCGGAAATACCCTGGAGAATGAGGAGTCTGGTAGATGCAAAGGAAGCTATAAACAAACGGATAGTCTTGATCTCATAGAAGAGACCCATTCTGGAGCAAGCGAAGTTTCTGAACATATCGCAAAGCTCGGGAAGTGTAATATCCTTATTATATACGGGAGGAGTGTAGTTCTCATAAGCCTTGTCAACCATCTTAAGCTTATAGAAACGGCCGATATCCTCATCGGTGAGAACCTTACCATCAAGTGCATCATTCTCATCTTCCTTCTTTTCACCCTCAGGCTCGATCTCATTCGATTCATCGGGACGAAGACCGAGCTGAGAAACCTTCATAGCAAGAATACGCTCTTTTTCCTTTGTGAGCTTAACGATCTCGCGATTAAGGTTACCCATTTCCTCTAAAAGCTCTTCCCTTGTTACAAGGGACTCACGGAAGCGTATATACTTACGGATAAGGAGATAGATCATAAATACTATAGCCGCCAGCAAAGCGAATGTTACGATTGCTACAAGTATAGCCAAGATCCAATGGCCTGCACCGAAACCGTCCGAATGCTTGCCAAATACCTTAAAGTATGCAGGGAAATTGAACATTCCCACAATACCCATAAATATACCCTTAAAGAAGGTGACTAAGCCGTCTACGAATACCGAGACAAAATCACTGATAAAGGCACCAATAACTTCCATGATCACTACCTGCTTTCATAAAATTTAGTCGTTTGTTTATAATAAAATCCATAAGGACTTTAGTCATAGAATCAAGCATTTGATTCTATCAATAAAGGCTTTATGATTCGATATTCCCTCTCCCTTCCCTTTACGGGAAGAGAGAAAGAATTATATAATCAGAAATAATAAAAAATCTTAGTTGTTTTCGTCTTTGTCTTCGGCGGGAGGAGCATATTCTTTCTGCTTTGCGAGATATTCCTCGATTGCCGCCTGCTTCTGTGCGTCCGAAAGTCCGCCTGCAGGAGCCTTTGACATTCTGTACTCAAGCATTGCCTTTATAAATCTGTAAAGTGCATATACAAAGAAGAGGGCCATGGGGATAACAAATATACAGAGAATACCTGTCTGTGAAGAGAGCCATCTTGTAACGGCGCCAACCTTGGCAATTCTTGTGCCGGTGTAAACACCGAGAACATCTTCTTTTTTGACAGGAGCATCGTCATCCGGAACACCGTCATTGTTTTCATCGGGAGAATTATCACCTCGAGTAATGAAGTTAGAGCCTCTGTCTTCAACAATTCTATGTATTTTTATAATCGTAAATGGTTCACCAACCGGATTACCGTTCTCATCAGATTCAACCATCAAAGCATCAAAAGCGATAATATCGCCTACTTTAAGATCATCGGTATCTACTTCCTTACATACTACAAGGTCATCAACGAAGAGAGAATCTTCCTTTTTGCCTTCCATTGAGTCGGTCTCGATATAGAGAAGTGTATGTCCGAATACACGGGGATGACCGGTCTTCATGGAGGTAAATACAGATATAGAGAATATTAATGCGCACACGATATAAACGGTTACAAGAACCGTTGCAACGATCGATAAGATCTTCTGCGCCTTAGTTTGTGTTACTGTAGTTGTGTTTTCCATAGATAACTCCGTTATTTTAAGAAATATTGGTTTTTAAATAAAAGTGATATTCCGGGCGGCGGCAGCACCGCCCTTTTAATATCAATTAACTATTAACTAAAGAATTAAAAACTGCTTAAATTATGCAGCAGCCCAAGTGAAGTCGAGGTCAAGAGTCTGGCCATCGAGCTTCCAGTTACCCTGACAGTCGGTATCCATACCTTCTACCCAGTAAGCAACAGTTACAGTCTGAACGCCTGCAGCGTCAAAATCAACAGTTACTGAAGGAACTGCGGTCTGAGTTCTTGCAGCTGCGAAGCCGGTCTGTGCAACAGGAACGAAGTAACCCTGAGCATTCTTTTCACATACTGCACCCTTTGCAGTCATAGGCTGGTAAGAATCGTTTGCATCAACATCAAGGTCATAAATGTTCATAGCCTCATCGCCAACAGCTACAGCGAGCTTAGCAGCGGACTGGAATGTGTCAGCGCCCTTTTCACCGCCTGCGGTGAAGGTTAATGTAGCAGTACCTGCTGCAGGAGCCTTAACGTTAAACTTGAAGTAAAGGTAACCTTCGGCAGCAGCATCAACAGAGGTCCAAGTATCGTTCTGGTACTCGCCTACGGGGAAGAAGTTTTCACCATCAGCAGAGGAAACAGGAACGAATACATCAGACATAACAGCCCAACCGCTGCCCCAAGAAGCCTTAGTAAGGGAGTTCTTGTATGCGCCTACCTGTGTGCCATCCTTGGAAACAGGTGCAAGCTGAATAGCGGAATCGCTCTGAGTGATAGAGAGATTAAAACCGTTGATCTTAGCTGTCTGACCAGCGGTAAACCATGCATAGGATGCTGTAGCGAGACACATAATTGCTACAAGAAGAATTGCTGTGGAAGTAATTAACGCTTTTCTTTTCATTTTAGATTTTCCTCCTAAAATATATTAAATTGATATTATATATTTACGCCCATTCCCTGCGCTATTAGCGTGTACAATCTGCCATACACACAACGAATAATTCGTTTTAGTTTGGGAAATATATGGCTAAAATATAACTAAGTTATTTATCCGATTTACTTTTCTTTATCGGATTCTCTACCGTGAAGTCCATTCTGAACTTCAACTTTGATTTAAAGAGATCGTTTACACATTCGGGGTCGTTACCTTCAAACCACATTATAACCGTATATTTATCGGTCTTACCGGGCTTAACGGTATTCCCCTTCTGTTCAATTATCTCCTCATCATCGAGGAATCTCTTGATATCCTCTTCGCCCTCATAAGGTTTATCAGCCCAGACAACCTCTTCGCCGTTTCTTATTATCATAATACGAATGGCATCTATCGCTTTAAGCTTCTTGGGAACATATTCCTCTATGAGGTCAAGATCGTATGTATACTTAACCGTTTCATCCGAAACATTCTTCAGATGGAAGGTATACGCCAGATAACTGGGCTCAACGCTGGAATGCGCTCCACCCTTTGATTGCTCCTGAATATCCTCGGGAATCCATTCCTTGGTACAGTGCCACATATCATGCTGGCTTGTACCGACGAGGATAACAGCGGCATCCTTGAAATCAGCCTTCTCGGATAGAGAGATCATATTTCGTGACGAGCCGTCGATTGCAACGGTAAAATCGCCCTTTTCCCCTTCCCCGTCAAGGGAGAAGAAGATAAATAACAGATATAATATTATCACAAATAACAGTAATGCCAAAAGCACCCACTTGGTT
>SVTI01000060.1 GCA_015063855.1 Oscillospiraceae bacterium | reverse complement strand
ACCTTCGTTTTGGTGATAAGCCCATCAAGTCTCCTTACTATATTACAAAGGCAAACTTCGTAGCTTGCCACAATCCTTCCTATATGGTTAAGGGTTACGATATCGTTCAGGACGTTAAGCCCGGCGGTACATTCCTTCTTAACTGTCAGTGGACACCCGAAGAGGTTGAAGCTCACCTTCCCGCTAAGGCAAAGAAGTATATCGCAGAGAACGATATTCAGTTCTATATAGTTAATGCTATTGACAAGGCTCGTGAGATCGGTATGGGTAAGCGTACCAACACCATTCTCCAGTCCGCATTCTTCGTACTTGCGAAGATCCTTCCCATCGATAAGGCTATCGAGTACATGAAGGCTTATGCTAAGAAGTCCTACCTCAAGAAGGGTGAAGCAGTAGTTGAAATGAACTACAAGGCAATTGATGCAGGTGCAGATGCACTTGTAAAGGTTGAGGTTCCCGCTTCCTGGAAGGACGCTTGTGACTGCGCTAAGGAAGCAGAGGTTACAGGAGACCGCGAAGAGCTTGTAAGATTCGTTAAGGAAGTTGTTCTCCCCGTTAATAAGATGGGCGGAGACAAGCTCCCTGTTTCCAAGTTCGTTGAATACGCTGACGGTACATTCCCTCAGGGTTCATCCGCTTACGAGAAGCGCGGTGTTGCAGTTGACGTTCCCGTATGGTATGCTGAAAATTGTATCCAGTGTAACTCCTGTGCATTTGTATGTCCTCATGCAACTATCCGTCCCTATGCGATGACCGCAGAAGAGGTTGCTAATGCTCCCGCAGTTACAAAGTATGCAGAAAAGCCCATTATCAAGACTGATTATAAGTTCACAATGGCTATCAGTCCTCTCGACTGTATGGGTTGTACACTCTGCGTTAAGGCTTGTCCCGTAAACGCTAAGGGTGAAAAGGACGGCACAGGTAAGAAGGCTCTTGAAATGGTTCCTCAGGCTACACAGCTTGAGCAGCAGGCGGCATTTGACTACTGCGTAGCAAATGTTTCCGAAAAGAAGGAGCTTATCAACACTACCGTTAAGGGCAGCCAGTTCAAGCAGCCCCTCCTTGAGTTCTCCGGCTCCTGCGCAGGTTGTGCAGAGACCTCTTATGCAAGACTTATTACACAGCTCTTCGGTGAGAGAATGTATATCTCCAACGCAACAGGCTGTTCATCCATTTGGGGCGGTTCCGCACCCGCTACACCTTACACCGTTAACCGTGAGACCAAGAAGGGTCCCGCATGGGCTAACTCTCTCTTCGAGGATAACGCTGAGCACGGTCTCGGTATCCACCTCGGTCAGAAGGCTATCCGTGCAAGACTTATCGGTAAGGTAGAGGCTATGGCGGCTTCCGAAAAGGCTTCCGACGAGTTCAAGGCGGCGGCAGAAGCATTCTTTGCAACAAAGGATGATGGCGAAGCAAATGACGCAGCAACCAAGGCGCTTATCGTTGAACTTGAAAAGGCAGCAGCTCAGGGCTGTCCCACAGCTCCCGAGGTTCTCGCAGAGAAGGATTACCTTGCTAAGAAGTCCACATGGATCTTCGGCGGTGACGGTTGGGCTTACGATATCGGCTTCGGCGGTCTCGACCATGTTATCGCTTCCGGTGAGGATGTAAATATCATGGTATTCGATACCGAGGTATACTCCAACACAGGCGGTCAGGCTTCCAAGGCTTCTCAGACAGGTCAGGTTGCACAGTTCGCAGCAGCAGGTAAGGCAATGGGCAAGAAGGACCTTGCACAGATTGCTATGTCCTACGGCTACGTTTACGTTGCACAGATCGCTATGGGCGCTGATATGAACCAGACACTTAAGGCTCTTAAGGAAGCTGAAGCATATAAGGGTCCCTCCATCGTTATCGCTTATGCACCTTGTGAAATGCACGGTCTTAAGGGCGGTATGACTAACTGCCAGCTCGAAATGAAGAAGGCAGTTGAGGCAGGCTACTGGCAGATGTTCAGATATAATCCTGCACTTAAGGCAGAGGGCAAGACTCCCTTCACCCTTGACTCCAAGGAGCCTACAGGCGATTATATTGAATTTATTAAGTCCGAGACACGTTACAGCCGTCTTGCGGCTCAGTTCCCCGAAAGAGCAGACGAGCTCTTCAAGAAGGCTGAGGCTAATGCAAAGGCTAAGTACGAGAGACTTACCAAGCTCGCAGCTCTTTACGAGTAATTTGAATAACGACCAAAACTTAAAAATAAAACAAGGCTGTCGCAGAAACGCGGCAGCCTTTTGTTCTGTGGTGCGGCTTAGTTAACGGGTATAAAGCAACCGGCACGTATATTAAAAAACAAAAAATAACGGCGGAATTTCCGCCGTTATTTTACTTGTTGATTGATTTTATTCTGCGATCAGTACATAACTGTATATATCCTGCTCGCCGTTTATGGTATAGAGCTCGGTTGAGGGAGATTTTTTCTCAATATAAGCCTGAAGCTCTGCTACCTCCTCGGGGACGGTGTCCTTACCGTAAACCATGATGAGAATATCATGCTCAGAGAAATCTATCTTATCGATGAGGTCGATCGTTGCCTCCTTGCGTTCGGGTTTAGAACAGAGTATATCCTTGCCTACAAATCCGATATAATCACCGGAATGGACTTCGATACCCATGTCGGCATCACGTACCGACTTTGAAACTATCGCGGTTACAACATTTTCCATACAGAAGTAAAGATCCTCTACGATAGCATCTGTGTTGTTGGATGAAGTGTCAAGCATAGAGAGTGCTGCATAGCCCTCACCGATATTCTTGCTCTCTATAACACGCACGTCTGCTTCCTTGTACATTTGTGCAGCCTGCTTTGCTGCCATAATAACGTTACCGTTGTTGGGAAAGACGAATATTGTCTCTGCGTTGACAGTATCGAATGCGGTGAGAAAATCCTCGGCAGAGGGATTCATGCTCTGACCACCGTCAACTATAACGTCTGCGCCGACCTCACGGAAGGTGTTCTGGATACCTGCACCGCTTGCTGCAACCACAACACCGTAGGGCTTACGTTCCTGTTTAACAGGCTTTGCTACTTCGCCGCTGTCGATGGTGTTATTATGCTGGAGAGACATATTTTCTATCTTTATCTTAAGGAACTCACCGAACTGCTGACAGAAACTGAGTGCCTTGTCGGGGGTCTTGGTATGAACGTGAACCTTGACAATGCTTCCGGTCTTTACCGATGCCACCGAATCTCCGATAGACGTAAGGTAGTCTGTGATCGTATTAACGTTAAATGCCGCAATATCTGTCTTGGCGTTCTGCAGACGGAGCAGAAGCTCTGTGCAGTAGCCGTATTCGAGTACGCTGTCTTCTGTGAAAAGATCAGGGTTGATGGCATTCTCTGCCGCCTGGGTCAAGGGTATATCCGAGCCTTCTTCTCCGTCTATAAGCGTACGTCTCATTCCGCGGAGAATGTATATAAGGCCTGCACCGCCCGAGTCGACCACACCTGCCTGCTTCAAGGTAGGGAGAAGATCGGGAGTTCTGCCCAGAGCTCTTTTTGCCTCGTCAACGACAAGGGTGAAGAGACCCTCCATAGTCTTGGGCTGATGCTGATTTGCATAGAATACAGCATCTCTCGCCACTGTAAGTATTGTTCCCTCGATTGGCTTCATAACCGCTCTGTAGGCGTGCTTGACACCAAGGTCGAGAGCGCTCTGAATGGTCTTGATATCAGCCTCATCGATGCCTTCAAGCCCTGTGGCGATACCGTCAAAAAACTGAGAGAGTATAACACCCGAGTTACCTCTGGCAGAGAGAAGCATTCCGTCGGCTGCCTTACGTGCGACTTGACCGAGAGACAGGTTTTCTTCCTTTGTCGCTTCAACACCGCCCATGAAGGTAAGAAACATATTGTCTCCCGTATCGCCGTCCGGAATAGGGAATACGTTCAGGTTGTTTATCTCCTCTTTATGCTTATGGAGTCGCAAAGCACCTCTGTGAAGCATCTTTGCATATATTACTCCGTCAAGTTTTTTTACTTGAGTCATTATCTGTCTCCTATAATGGTTAACGTTCTTTTCCTAAGAAGAAAAGTGCCAATGTACCGGGGCCTGAGTGAGCACCGATAACGGGACCTGTGAATACTGTCATTTCAACATCAACTCCGTGAGCTTCCTTTATCATTGCTGCAAGGGCATCTGCATCCTCGCGGCAGTCACCGTGACAGATAAATACGGGACCGCTTTTAGGATCGATGGCGGTTTCGTTGTACTTATCGAACATTGCACGAAGGGAAGCCTTTCTGCCCCTTGCTTTACTTACGGGGACGAGATGTCCTTCGTTGTCAACGTGCATAACGGGTTTGATACCGAGTACACCGCCAACAAAAGCAACTGCGGGACTTACACGTCCGCCTCTCTTTAAGTAAACGAGGTCGTCAACGGTGAACCAATGGCAGAGATTAAGCTTTGTATCCTCGGCAAATTTGGCCGCATCCTCTATAGAAGCGCCCTCGTTTTTTTTGTCAACGATCAGCTTAAGAAGAAGACCGAAGCCTGCGGACGCACAGAGAGTATCAACGCAGATAATCTTACGCTCGGGATACTTCTTTGATAACTGGTCTCCTGCTATAGCTGCAGAGTTACATGTTGTGCTTAAGCCTGTGGAAAATCCGAGATAGAGAATATCAGATCCGTTCTTGAGGTCTTTTTCAAAGGCTCTCTTGAAAGTCTCTGTATTAGCAGCCGCGGTTTTAGCCACAGCACCTTCTCTCATTTTATTATAAAATTCAACGGGATCGATCTCGTCGTTTTGATAAACCTTGCTGTCGCCTTCAAAGGTAAGGCTGAGGGTACAGTATTTAACATCCCATTCTTTTAACGTGGCAGGCTCCATATCACATGCGGAGTCTGTATAAATTATATATTCGCTCATTTAAACCTCCTTGAATTAATACATTATATATTATTCTACATCATAATTATAAATTAGTCACGGGATTTATGTCAAAAAGCTTGTATACTGTTTGAATTCGTACGGTAGAGTTGAAAAACGGCAACTCTACTCACAGGAGAATCCCTTGTAAAATAAGGCTTGCATTTAATTTTATTATATGATATAATAAATATGCGGAAATTACCGCTTTATGTAATTATATCATGGTTTGAATGTAAAATCAAGCATTAATTATATTGTTAAGGAACAAAATGGTTGATTTTTGACGGAAAAGATATTGAGGATGGTGATAAAAATAGACGATCTTAAAAAAATAATTGCTAAAAATATAGTGGAGCTTCGTCATCTTCATTCGGTTACTCAGGTGAATCTTGCACAGCAGCTTAATTATTCCGATAAGGCTGTATCGAAATGGGAAAGAGGAGAATCTGTTCCGGACATTACAGTTTTAAAGCAGATCGCCGATATATTCGGGGTAACTGTGGATTATCTTCTTTCCACCGACCATAAGAAGGCTGAAGATGCCCCTATAGATATAGCCTCTCTCAAAAAAAAGAACCGCTTACTTATATCGGGAATAAGCCTGTTACTTGTTTTCTTTATTGCTACGTTTGTTTTTGTATTGATAAGACTTATTACCGGCGGAGCACTTTGGAATTGGCTTATCTATGCTTATGCTGTTCCTGTATGTTGTATTGTGGCCTTGGTATTTAATTCGATATGGTTTAATCCGAGAAAGAATTATCTTATCATTTCACTTTTGATGTGGTCACTGTTGGCGGTGATATTCTTTACCTTCTCGGCTGTTGATATCGATATTATGCTTCTTTTTGCTATCGGTGTGCCTGCGCAGATTATAATAATTCTTTGGTCGGGGATCGGAAGGCGCCCAAAGCGGAAATTAAAAAAGATCGAAAATGGAATAAGTAAAGAAAACTGACTTCGAAATAATGGCGGAAACTTTATGTTTCCGCCATTATTTGTCAGGGCGCTTTGTCTGCCGAGGAAATGAGCAAGTTCGTATAATGTAAGTTATACGGTCACAAAAAATTCAAAAAACAAATGATGCCTTTTCTATTGACAAGCGGAAATGTTTATGCTACAATACGCCACAGCACACACTGTGCTAAAAAGGAGGAAGTGTTATGGAGAAGAATAAAGCGCTTATATGTGATGATATGACACAGACCATTATCGAGACCGCAGAAATGCTTGTTACCTCTCTTGGTGCTGAGAACATAACTGTCAGAAAGATACTTCAGACTCTAAATATCACTAACCGTGTTTTCTATAACCGCTTCCATAATATTGATGAGGTTCTCGATATAGTTTATGAGAACACTATTCTAAAGATACGCTCAAGTATTATTACCGGCTTTGATCCCGAGGGTGATTTCTGCGAGCAGGTTATCAACATAGTTGCCAATACCCTTATTATGTCCTATGAGAACAAGATGAATTTCAATCAGTATGTTTTTGAGGCTGATTCGGTGTCGGGCAGTAACTACGAATGGTGGAAAAATGAAATAAAGAAGCTGATAGATTTCGGTAAGTCCAAGGGAGTGCTTAAGGATGTTGATTCGGATGTCATGAGCTACTCTATCTGGTGCTTTATTCGTGGTTACAATGCAGATGCAGTAGGCAGAAAGCTGCCAAAGGAGGAGGCTGTCGCTAATTTTAAGTACAGCTTCAAAATTCTGCTTGACGGAATGAAAAATTGAAAAAAATTAGCGGAATTTTTTCCGTTAAAAATATTCTCAGCACACACTGTGCTGAATGCAATTTGTCGGTGAGTTTGCCGTGCTCGAACGGCAGGCTGTTAGCGTTGGCGACGCTTAATAATTCCGCTGAAAATATTATTTAAAAACTGTCAAACGACAGATAACAAATAGGAGTAAATATGAAGAAAAGAATTATACACAACGGAGTAGACTTCAAGAATATGCGTGAGCTTGTGGAATGGGCAGGAGAGGAATACAGAGATAAGATCGCCTATTCCTATAAGGTTAAGGCTACCGACAAGGATGCTGTTAAGAAAAGCTTCGTACAGCTTCGCTCGGATGTTCGTGCATTGTCATGCGAGCTTAGTACTATGGGTATATCAGGCAAGAAGTGCGCTGTTATCGGTAAGCTGTCCTATGACTGGGCGTTACTTTATTTTTCTATTATTTCTATGGGTGGCGTTATCGTACCCCTTGACCGTGATTGGCACGCACATGACCTTGCTGATACCGCTGCACGTGCGGAGGTGTCCTTCCTTTTCATTGATGAGGATATAGCGGATAAGGCAGATACTATAGCAGCCGGAACCGAGCTTGTAAATGACATAGTATACATGAGTGAAAAAAAGAGTGCTTCCAACGTAAATGCATTAGTCGAGGCAGGTAGGAAGAAGTTTGAGGATAACTCGGGACTTTATTTCGGTGTAGAGACCGATCCCTATGTTATGTCCCTTCTTGTATTTACCTCAGGTACTACAGGTAAGGGTAAGGGTGTAATGCTCTCTCAGAATGCTATACTCAGAGACGTTTTCTGCGCCCTTCCTTATATTGATTATTCTGATAAGACCATCGGTCTTCTTCCTCCACACCATACCTATGGCTCTACTATCATCTTCATAGGTCATGCCATGATCGGTTCTGAGGTATATATTTCAGGCGGACTTCGTTATGTGAGCAAGGAGCTTAAGGAGCAGAAGCCGGGTCACCTTGTTCTCGTTCCTCTCTATCTTGAGACATTCTACCGTAAGATATCAGCTACAGTAAAGGAGCAGGGTAAGGAAAAGATGCTTCACAGAATGATCAAGGTAAGTAATTTCCTGAGAAAGCTTGGCATAGACCTTAGAAAGAAATTCTTTGCATCTGTACGTGCGGCATTCGGCGGTGATATCAAGACAGTTATCTCCGGCGGCGCTCCCATCAATCAGGAGATCATGGACTTCTTTGAAGCCATCGGTATCGAGACTCTTAACGGCTACGGTATCACCGAGTGCGCTCCTCTTATCGCATTTACCCGTTCGGGCAACGTGGTGAAGGGAAGTGTGGGTAATCCTATTGCTATTGATACTATCAAGATCGACGAGCCTAACGAGGACGGTGAAGGCGAGATATTGGTTAAGGGTCCCAATGTAATGCTCGGTTATTATAAGGATGAGGAGGCGACTAAGGAGGCGATAGACTCCGAGGGTTACTTCAAGACAGGTGACTACGGCAAGGTGGATGATAAGGGAATACTCTATATTACAGGTAGAAAGAAGAATCTTATCATTCTTTCCAACGGCAAGAATGTGTATCCCGAGGAGATAGAGAACGAGCTTATCGCAACCCCCGGTGTACTTGATATCATTGTATACGAGGGACAGAGCAAGCGCGGTCTTGAGCATAATGCTATTGTGTGCGAGATATATCCCGATAAAGAATATTGCGAAAAGAACTCTATTACCGATGTCAAAGCACACCTCAAGCCCTATGTAGATGAATATAACCGCGGTGCTGTACCGTACAAGAAGATCACAGTTATCAAGGTTCGTGATGAGGAGTTCCCAAAGAATACCCTTCGTAAGATCATGAGATTCAAATTAGACATGACTATAGATTAAGGAGAGCAAATCGCTCTCCTTAATCTTTACAAATTTCAATAAATCTGATATTATATAAATATCGGATTTTGAGAGGAATGATATAGTCAAATGAATTTTAATATTAATACCGATTTACATGAGCCTGCATATATGCAACTGTACGTACAGATACGCTCCGGGATCACAAGCGGTGCACTTCGTAAGGGGGATAAGCTTCCCTCTAAGCGCACTCTTGCCGAGGAAACGGGTGTCAGCGTTATAACCGTGGAGCACGCTTATGCGATACTTGCCGATGAGGGTTATATTGAATCAAGGCAGAGAAGCGGTTATTACGTTACCTACCGTGAGAAGGATTTTATTTCTGTTCTGGCAAACGATAATGATATTAAGGACGTAGATTTTTCGTCACATCATCCTTCGAAAAACACGTTCCCGTTTTCGGTTATGGCAAAGACGATGAGAAGAGTACTCTCCGAATACGGTGAGAGCATACTTCTGAAATCTCCGAACAGAGGAACGAAGGAGCTTCGCGAGGCTATATCCGCTTATCTTTTCAGAAGTAATGGTATAAGGGTAGGCTCTGAGCAGGTAGTTATCGGTTCGGGTGCGGAGTATCTCTATTCGCTTATAGTTCAGCTTTTAGGCAGAGATAAGATCTACGCGCTTGAATCTCCATCCTACGATAAGATCCTGAAGGTCTATTCGGCTATGGGTGTGGAATGTGATATGCTTAAGCTTTCGCGTAACGGTATCGGCACATCAGAGCTTGAGAAAACAAGTGCGAAAATATTGCATATCACTCCATTTAACAGCTATCCGAGTCATATTACTGCTGATATATCAAAGCGAAATGAATACATTCATTGGGCAAGACAAAGAGAGGGTTTTATTGTAGAGGATAATTATGATTCCGAGCTGAGTATACTTTCCAAGCCCGAGGACACGGTTTTTTCTCTCGATCCGAATAGGGTTATTTACTTAAATACCTTTTCGCAAACCATCGCTCCATCCATACGTGTAGGGTATATGATACTTCCTGAGTCACTGATAGGACAGTTCCAGGAACGGCTCGGCTTCTATTCCTGTACAGTTCCCGTATTTGAGCAGTATGTTCTTTCAGAGCTCATCAACGGAAGAGATTTCGAGCGTCATATAAACCGTGTCAGACGGCAATTGCGTAACAAAAATTAAACTGGTTATATAAAATATATCCGCTTTGATTATATACATATTACCAAACAAGGGATATAATAGTTAGCATCATATTAAGAAATGAGGCTTAAATTATGTCATATAAAAGGGTTTTAACTATCCAGGATATCTCCTGTGTGGGACAGTGTTCCCTTACAGTAGCACTTCCGGTAATCTCCGCGTGCGGTGTAGAGACTGCAGTACTTCCTTCCGCGGTTCTCTCTACACATACCGCAGGCTTCTCGGGTTATACCTTCCGTGATCTTACCGATGATATGCCTGCCATCAAGGAGCATTGGATCAAGGAGAACATCAAGTTTGATGCCATTTATACAGGCTATCTTGGAAGCACGAAACAGATAGGGTACGTTGCCGATATGTTCGATTCGGTAGGCAACTGCGGTGCGCTTAATATCGTTGACCCCGCTATGGCGGACAACGGAAAGCTATATCCCGGCTTCGATGCAGAGTTCGTTGAGGCTATGAAGGGGCTGTGTGCCAAGGCAGATTACCTTGTTCCCAATATTACCGAGGCGGCTCTTCTCTGCGATATGGAATATAGGACAGAGTATGACAGAGCATACGTTGACGAGATACTTGATAAGCTCTGTGATCTCGGTGCGAAGAACGTAGTTTTAACAGGAATTTCCTATACCGAGGGTAAGACCGGCGTTGTGGTATATAAGAAGGGTGAATATCAGTACTATGAGCATGACTTCCTTCCCGGAAGCTGCCACGGTACAGGTGATATTTATGCCTCTGCCTTTGTAGGTGCGTTGGTAAGAGGTAAGAGTGCTTACGAGTCTGCCAAGATTGCCGCTGACTATGTTATCGAGTGTATCAAGGCTACCTCAGAGGAGAACAACCACTGGTACGGCGCTAAGTTCGAGCCTGTACTCGGTAAGCTGATCGAAATGTTGAATAAGTAAAAAAATAAGGAGTCGAATGACTCCTTATTTTACTACCGTGTATTCATTCTTTAAGCTGTGTATCTTACCCTCTCCCGTAGAAAGATCGTAAAAGACGGTAATAAACTGCTTTCTTGAGCCATCACCTATATCACGGCGGAAGGTTCCGTCATTACGGTATATGCAGTATTCGAGTGAATAGGTTACCGCATCGGTTGATGAATCCACCTCGGTTCTGCCCAACCATTCAAGCTCGATATTATAGATCATCTGCTTGGTGAATTTGTCTTTTTTTCCGTGTACCTCGGTATATTCCTCGTGAAGCATGGAATTATATGCTTTGTGGTCTCCGTCCTTTATAGCCTTGATGTAATTATAGAAGAATACAGCGTCGCGCCCCTGCTCGTTGCAGTTATTCTTTGTCACAGCCTTCTGCATACGCATTTCGTTTGTATAATGAAGCTCGCGATCGAGTTCGAGATAATCGGGATAGTCGTTTATATCGAGCTTGTAGTCGGGATTATAGAAGTCATAATCAAGCTCGGGGATCTCCTTGGTCTTATCTGCTATTTTTGACAGAGCGAGTGCTATTACTGACAGTAGTACGAGCAGAGCTAAAATAACACACGCTCCTATAAGTATGTATTTTTTTGTTTTATTAGTTTTCATTCATTATTCCTCGATTCTTTACTATAATTATTTTACCACATAAATAACGGTTTGTAAATATTTTTCCATATCATTCATATCATTAAATATGCAGATCGAAAATGAGGGCATAAGGTATTGACAAGAGGTAAGTATTTCTATATAATTATTGTAGCAAATTTCCAATATTATTTGTAAGGAGGCAGTATTTATGCCAAAGCCTATCAAGCGCTGCGTGGAGCCTAAGGTAATAAACGATCTTCGTCATCTTATTGTATCCAATGCAGAGGTATACGGCGACAAACCTCTTTATACCTACAAAGAGAATAAAGAAATAAAAGTATTTACACATAACGATCAGCTTGCGAATATGAATCGTCTTGGTACTGCATTCGCAAAGCTCGGTATCATGGGCAAGACAGTTGCTGTTATTGGTGAGACTCATCCTGCCTACATGACTACCTACTATACTACGATCAATGGCGGCGGTGTTATCGTTCCCCTTGACCGTGAATTGGAGCTCGAGCAGGTAGCGAACTTCTGTACACTCGCAGAGGTTGAGGCTATCGTGTATACCAAGGGCTTTAATACAAAGCTTCTTCCCCTGGTCGATAAGATGCCCGGTGTTAAGTATTTTATTCCGATCCATGACGGTGAGGACACCGAGGATGAAAGGGTCAGAACCTACAGCTCATTACTTGAGATGGGTCAGACGGAGCTTGATGCGGGTAACAGAGAGTATCTTGATTATGAGATCGAACTCAATAAGCTCTGTGCTATCCTTTTCACCTCCGGTACTACCGGTACCAGTAAGGGTGTTATGCTCTCTCATAAGAATCTGACAGCAGCTACAAACTCCTCCTGTCAATCTATGGAATGCGATTATACCAATACCTTCGTATCGGTGCTTCCCATTCACCACACCTATGAATGTACCTGTGCCCATCTGGCTTTGTCCAATATCGGTGGCAGTGTATATATCAATGACGGACTTAAGAATACCATGAAGTCCTTTGCATACTTTAAGCCTAATACCCTTGTACTTGTTCCTCTCTACGTTGAGACAATGTATAAGAGGATCTGGGCTGAGATAGATAAGAAGGGTATGACGAGAAAGGTCAAGTTTGCCATGAAGTTGAGTAATCTGCTTCTTAAGGTGGGTATAGACCTTCGTGACAAATTCTTTGCACAGATCAAGGATGCTTTCGGCGGTAATCTTCGTAGTATTATATGCGGAGGAGCTCCCTTATCTCCTCAGCTTGTAAAGGATTTTGAGACCTTTGGTATTACCATCGTTGAGGGCTACGGTATTACAGAATGTGCTCCTCTTGTAGCGGTAAACCGTACCAACAATATTATTCTTCATTCGGTAGGTCATCCCGTTGTAGGCTGTACCGTTAAGATCGATAAGTCTCCCGAGGAGGAAACCGGTGAGATCTTGGTCAAGGGCGACAACGTAATGATGGGTTATTATAAGAATCCCGAGGCTACAGCCGAGGTATTCACGGAGGACGGCTTCTTCCGTACAGGTGATATCGGCTTTATTGATAAGAAGGGCGCTATCCATATTACGGGCAGAAAGAAGAATGTAATCATTCTTTCCAACGGTAAAAACGTATTCCCTGAGGAGGTTGAGGAGCATCTTGCATCCTGTGATCGAATTGCTGAATGTGTGGTTATCGGAAGAAAGAATGCCAACGGCGAGATAGTTATCACAGCTGTTGTATATCCTAACTTTGATGTTGTAGGCAAGGATACTCCCGTTGACGAGATCCGTGAGGCAGTCAAGGAGCAGGTATTCGAGGTAAATCGTAATCTTCCCAGCTTCAAGCAGGTAAGAGAGATCGAGATTCGCACCGAAGAGTTCGAGAAGACAACATCACGTAAGATCAAAAGATTTTTAATTAAATAACAAATGACTTTTTATACTAAAGGAGATTTTTATTATGTTTGAGAAGATCAAAGAAATTCTTATTGAAGAAATGCAGGTTGAACCCGAAGTAATCACTCTTGAGGCTGAGCTCGTAAACGATCTCGGTGTTAACTCTCTTGAGCTTGCAGATCTTATCCTTCTCTGTGAGGAAAAATTTGATATCGAGATTAATGACGAGGATATTCACAAGTTCATCACTGTAGGTGATGTTGTAAACTACCTCGAGCAGATCTCTGCATAACAGAATAGAGACATAAAAGCAAGTTATCTTCGGAAAACTTGCTTTAATTCTGTATGGAAAGATCAACAGTAATATTTATCGCTATTTGTGCGGCGACGATAGCATTGTATATTCTATATCTGATCCGCACAACACCGAAAAGAAGGAGCCTGCGAGAGCAGAGACGCTACGGTGCAGAGAGTGAATGGCGTGTTTATAATGAGCTCTGCCGTACACTCGGCTCTGAGCGTGTTATTAAAACTCTTTATTTCCCCGTTCCTACAAAGGAGGGTACATTTGATACAGAGGTAGACTGTATCTGTGTAACCCGTCAAGGAATCGCAGTAATCGAGGTCAAGGGAAGTAAGGGGCTTATTGACAACCCCGAAAAGGGAAGATGGTGTCAGCGACACGGAGATAAGGTCATGTACTTTGATGATCCTTATGAACAGAACCGTACCCACGTCAAGGCTCTGCAGAGGATACTTGACGAAAAGGGATTTCATAAGCCTCATCTCTATAATACAGTAGTCTTTTCCGACTCTGCGGTTCAGTTTACACATAGCTATGACTGGCTTTTGGGTATAGATGAGCTTGACGGATATATCCGTGGGCTTGAGTCGGGAAATATCCTTTCGCGCTATGAGATAAAGCAGTTGGTCAGAGTACTTAAACATTACCGTATTCCGAGAAACACCACCTTTAAACAGAAATATCGCAACAGGAGTTAATAAAATGAAGATTAAGTTTAAAAAGTTGAATGACAGAGCAAGAATGCCTGCATACGGTTCACCCTACAGCGCAGGAGCAGATCTCTATAATGCAGAGGTTGAATCCGTCACCTTGAAATCGGGTGAGAGTTATCTCTTCCACACAGGTATCGCCATGGAGATACCCGAGGGCTACGTAGGGCTTATTTATGCCAGAAGCGGACTTGCTTCCAAAAAGGGACTTGCACCGGCAAATAAGGTTGGAGTTGTAGATGCCGATTATCGCGGAGAGATAATGGTATGCTTACATAATCATTCGAAGAACGAGCAGACCGTTGATCCCGGTGAGAGAATAGCGCAGATGGTCATTGCCCCCTTCCTTACAGCAGAATATGAAGAGACCGACACCCTGTCCGATACCGTCAGAGGTGAGGGCGGCTTCGGTTCTACGGGAAAGAATTAATTAAAGGAAAGAGAAACCATGACAGTATTTTTGAATATTTTATTATTGGCTTTAGGCTTTGTTATGCTTGCCAAGGGTTCTGATCTCTTTGTCGACGGTGCAGCCGGCATCGCGGCGAAGCTCAAGATCCCTCAGCTTGTTATAGGTCTTACAATTGTCGCTATGGGTACGAGTGCACCCGAGACTGCTGTCAGCATTACTGCGGCCTTCAAGGGCAATGCGGATATCACTATCGGTAACGTAGTCGGCAGTAATATACTTAATGTGCTTGTTATTCTCGGACTTGCTTCTGTTATTATTCCCATAGCCGTTGCCAAGTCAACAATTCGTATAGATATCCCCTTCACTATAGCTGTATCTGTTCTCCTTCTTTTATTCGGTCTGGGCGGAGAAATATCGAGAATCGAGGGCTTAATACTTGTAGCTCTTATTATCGGTTATATGAGTTATCTTGTTATCATGGCTAAGAAAAACAAGGATGACGGAGAGGATATCAAGGATATCTCTGTTCCCAAAGCTGTTATCTTTACAGTTATAGGTCTGGCTGTCATTATTTTAGGCAGTAGATTTACCGTTAACGCGGCTACTAAGATCGCGGAGATAATTGGTCTCAGCGAGAGATTTATCGGTCTTACAATAGTAGCGCTGGGAACCTCCCTTCCTGAGTTATTTACATCTGTTACCGCAGCCAGAAAGGGTAATGCGGATATAGCTATCGGTAATATTGTAGGAAGTAATATCTTTAACATTCTTTTTGTGGTGGGTCTTTCTGCCATTATTATACCCGTACCCTTTACCGCGAACTTTATTTTCGATGCTGTTACGTCAATAGCAGCGATGGTTGTTCTGTTTGTATTCTCACTTAAGGGTAAGCTTCAGCGCTGGGCAGGCGCTGTGCTTCTTGCAGGCTATGCAGCCTATTTTGTTAAAATACTTTTATTCTGAGTTAACGGGTGGATTATTCTGCCCGTTAAAAAATTTATATTATAGAAAATCGCTTCAATTCGGGCACTGAAGAAAATGGTTTAGAATAGTTCAAGCCCGATCATCGCTGCGGGTCGGCACCCACTTTTAAAATTTACAGGAAATCGCTTCAATTCGGGCACTGAAGAAAATGGTTTAGAATAGTTCAAGCCCGATCATCGCTGCGGGTCGGCACCCGTTTTTACAAAAAAACTGTAACTTTTTTCCTGTTTGTGCGTCTTATAAGTGAAAGCATCAAAAAGTGCCGAAAAAATGAAAATGAGGAGAGGTGATAAAATGAGATCGGATATTATAGAACAGTTATTCGCAAAATACTATAATGAGCTTATTTTGTACATGCTCTCTGTCTGCCGCGATACTCATCTGGCGGAGGACATAGTGTCCGAGGCTTTCTTCAAGGCACTTATGAGCGCCGATGACGATATCAAGAACGTTAAGCCATGGCTTATCACAGTCTGCAGAAACGAATACTTTTCCTACTGCAGAAAGCATAAGAGAGAGAATGCGGAGTTAAACGAGTCTATTCCCGATGATAACGAGCCCCTTCTCGATAAGATAATCAAGGACGAGGAATACCGTGCACTCTATCGAACGCTTTCTCTTCTTTCTCCCGAGTATAAGGAGACATTAACCCTCTTCTATTTTTCGGGTATGTCGGTGAAGGAGATATCAGCTATCACCGATAAAAGTGAGGATAACGTTAAGGTGATGCTTCACAGAGCAAGAAAAAAATTAAAAGAAATATTGGAGGTTACAGAATAATGAAATTTGACGAGCTTTACAGAAAATATAAGGACAATACCGCAACCGACGAGGAAAGAGCTTACGTCGAGGCGGAGATAGCAAAGGCTAAGGGTATATCCGAGATACTTAATGCGGATAAGCCCGCAGATCAAGAAAAGACAGTTAAGTTTTCAGACGTGGATATTATCAAGAAGGCTAAGAAAAAGCTGAACAGCAGAAATACACTCAAGACAGTAATAATCGTTTGCCTGTGTGTTGCCGTTATAGGAGTATTGGTTGCAGGCGGTCTGTATGCCGCAGTATTTCTCTCGGCAAATAAATCAAAGAACCTTTCGAGGAAGGAAGCCGTTGAGGTAGCAAAGAATTGCCTTGCTGAGCATGAGAGAATAGCCAATGTTGGCGATATTAGGGTCGGTGAGGTCGATGAGGACATCGAAACAAGAAACAACCCCTTCAATTCCTTCTATATTTACGAAGTGGATCTTACCTATGACGGTTACAGCTACGAGGTAGTGGTAAACGGTAATACAGGCTATGCATCTATCTCCGGTGATCATTACAGATGGGATAATGATGATCATTATGACGATGACGACCGTTATGATGGTGTCGAATATGATAAGAACCGTGTCACCGACGTAAATGCAGACTCAAAGACTCATAGTAACCGCTATGATGACGATTACTATGATGATCTTTACGATGACGACCGTTACGAGGACGGATATGACGATGACCGTTACGACGATCGTTGCCCCGTATGCTATAATGATGAAGCCAAGAGAGTCGATACCTGTAAGGACTGTTGCATAGACGGTTATTGCCTTGATATCTGCCCCTTTGAATAAATCCAAAATATAAGATAAGCACGGAGGTTGATTTCTCCGTGCTTTAGACTGTCGAAAAAGTCGGTCGGACGTGTGAAATTAATAATTATCAAAAGTTTTATTCTCCCAAAAAGATTTTTTAATAATTAACATCTGGTACCCCAAACCAACCGAATAAGCATTCAAAAAGGGCTAAAACATCGAGTTTTAGCCCTTTTTTCACACTTTTCCGCGAAAAGTCTCACTACCGTACTTAGTACGCCTACGGAGACTTTTCACGAAAACCTACCATCCTCGTATAATATAGTCAGTAGTTATTATTGTATATTTGTAAGTATAATGCTACACTGTAAAAGGTGCTTGTGGA
>SVTI01000059.1 GCA_015063855.1 Oscillospiraceae bacterium | reverse complement strand
TGTTGTTACCTTCGGCAACCTCGATGATCTTAAGGTAGTAAGATATGCAAAGGGTGAATACACCACATCTTCGCAGATCAAGGCAGCTCCCGGCTCGGTAGCTCTCAAGCCCGAGAAGGTAGTTAACGGTCTTCTTTCCGTTGAACTTAAGTCTGCAGGTACCTACACCTTCTGTGTACAGTACAATGATGAAAGCTATAATTACTACACAGTAGTTGTTGACTAAAGAATATTAAAACTGAAACAAGCAGAGTGCAGTTGCACTCTGCTTTTTCTTATATAATAGGAAATCACGTTACTTCGTGCACTCGAATAAACAGACTTATACTCGGCTCATTCCCGATCATCGGTGCGAGCAAAACGCAGATTTTGTTATATTTGTATATAATTCCATCATTCATGCATTGACTTTTGGTCAAATTCATGATAAAGTAATGTATATAAACAAACCATAATTTTGAAAAGGAGAAAATATGAGTAAAAAGAATTTCAAGTTGCTCCCTGCACTGTTGATAGTAATATCGATGCTGCTTTCCACACTACCCATCGGTGTATTCGCAGAAGAGAAAACAGCCGAAAACGTTATTATTGAAGAAGCAGTTGAATATTCTGATGGCAGAGAGGTCAACCATATCATCCCCGGCGAAGTATCCGAATTCGGTTATCAGACAATGAAAACGGTTGACGATGACGGCAACGAGATCAAATGCGAAGCATCGGTAGTGTCCGAGCGAGATATTGCAAAATCAAATCTTGCAGGAAACTATCCTGCAGAGTATAACTCTCTTGGAGTAGTAAACTCTGTAGGTACTCCTATTATCACCCCCATCAAGGATCAGGGCAAATCGGGTAACTGCTGGGCATTTGCTCATACTTCTATGGCAGAGACCGCTTATATACGTAAGCATGAGGTTGGCAGCGTAGACTTTTCAGAGGCACACCTTGCATACTTTGCATGGAACTCAAAGCCTCTTGATCCATCCGACCCTACCTATATCGACGGCAGACGTCATGGTGACCCCCATAATCAGGGCGGTAACGCTTATTATGGCGGCTCAACCTATGCAAAATGGTCAGGCCCCGAGCATGAGAAATATCTGCCCGCCGTTGATTGGTACGGTGCTTATGCAACCACAAGCTACAGCGAAAATATCCGCTATATTTCCGAATCACATATAAGCTGCTCGGTAGAAATTAATCTTAAAAATATTGCGGCAACAAAGGAAGCTATCATGAACTACGGTTCAGTTCTTTGTGATTACCTTTCCAACCAGTTCGGCTATAATTACCTCCCCAATGCAGTTGCTTACTATCAAAATTTGGGCTCGCAGTTCAACCATGAGGTCGTAATTGTCGGTTGGAGCGATACCTTCTCAAAGTATAATTTTAATTCTCTTATGACCCCTCCCGGCAACGGTGCATGGCTCGTTAAGAACAGCTGGGGTTCTCAGTGGGGTAACGGTGGCGGCTATCTCTGGATATCCTATTACGATGCTTCCCTTGTAACCGGACGAATCATAGATTTTGAACCTATTGATAATACAGATAACACCTACTTCTATGACGGTGACTGGGCAATGGGACTTTCCTACTACTGGTTTATAGCACCGGGTCCTAATCATCCCATCATTACAGCCAATGTATTCACCGCTAAGGGCGATGAAACACTTACCGAAGTAGGATACTACTCACTTAACACATACGGCAGACTTACCATAAGAGTTTATGTTGAACCTACAGAAGACGATCCTATGTCGGGTACCTTCTCCTCAGGTCAGGTAACCTATGTAGGAAGAGGCTACTATACCTTCAAGCTCAACGACCCGGTTAAATTAAAGGCGGGGCAGAAATTCTCGGTTGTAATGGAAATGGTCAATTTAACTGACGGTGAATACAGCTATATGGTAGAGGAATTGAACCGTGATATTGATACCGCAAGACCGGGACAGACATATTATCTTGATCCGAGGGACAATACATGGCATTCGGACAGATGGAACGCTATAATCAAGGCATTTACCGTTTCTGACGTGGTTGATAAGAGCTGTCTGATCGATTTGGTTGAGCTCTGTGACGAATTCGGTATCGGCTCAGAGGTCTATTACTATAATGAGGCGGTAAATTTAATAAATGATGATACCGCACGAAACCAGGAGATCAATAACGCATATAAGCGTCTTTATGAGTTCTATGTAGGTCAGGCAGGAAATTCAGGAATTCTCAAATTTAATCCCATACTTTCTGTAGAGCACTCTCCCGAGAGTATATCCTATCGCGGCGGTACTGCAATAATTCCGGATATTACTCCCGAATATCCCGGTTGGGCATTTGTCGGATGGAGTATTTCCGGTGCGGCAGATACCTACTATAAGCCGGGTCAGACGGTTACCGGACTTCCCGGCGGAGATATCACCCTCAAGGGTGTATGGAGAACCTCGGACGCTGACGGTGCCCTTCCCACAGGCGGATACTACACAACCTACTACCATGCAAACGGAGGCAGATGGTCTGCAAATGATAATTCAGCACTAAAGATACCGAATGCAGTTTACGGTCAGATGACCTTCGGTATGCAGTTCAGCTTCCCAAATGAAACAGCAACTCTTTACCGTGACGGCTACAGACTTCACACAGATGCGCAGGACCTCACGGTAGTACAGTTCCGAAGCGGTGACGGTAAGGGTAATACCACCTACAACGATCCTGCCTGCGGTAACGGCTACGAATATGAGATCTACTCCAACGGCTATAAGTCCAGCGTTTTTATGGTAAATACCGACAGGGTCCCCTACGGCAAAAATGTGTTTGTATACGCTTGTTGGGATCCGATAATAACCTATAATCTCAATGACGGCTCAAAGCCCCTTCAGGACTTTAATTATATTACCGACGGCAACAGCTACACACTTCTTTGTGAAGGAGATTACACCAGATACTCTTCCTCCTCCGATTTTAATACAGGTGATGACAGCAATACTCTCCTTGCGAACCGCGAGGGCTACAGCGGAAGAACAATGATCCCCGAAAGAGAAGGTTACACCCTTACAGGATGGAATACCGAGGCTGACGGCACAGGTACATTCTATGCTGCAGGCGAAGCAATCGATGTGACCGAGCCAATAACACTCTATGGAGTTTGGGCAGATGAAAACGCTCATGTACACAGCTATGAAGAGATAACTACTCCTGCAAGCTGTACCGAGGACGGTGAGATCGTTTATACCTGCTCTTGCGGTGACAGCTACAGCGAGGTTATACCTGCTATCGGTCACTTGTTCGGCGAATGGGAAACAGTTATTGAAGCAACTGCTACCACCGACGGTGAGGAACGCAGAGTGTGTGATAACTGCGGCGAAACAGAGATCAACATAATTCCCGCAACAGGCGAGCCTGAGGAAATTGAGCCTACAGCAGTTGCAAACGGTGCAGTAGTAACGATCTCCGGACTTACCGCAGAGGTTAAGGACGTATTCCTTGCTCTCGGTGAGTATGATAACTACACAGATGTAAATAACAATAAGATCGTAAGACTTACTCAGAATAAGCTTAACGGTGCAGAAAGCTATGACTACACAGTACCCGCAGGCGGTGTATACACAGTTCTCGTTCGTTACAACGACGGTACTATGAAGTTCGCTTATGTTACTGTTGACGTTGTAGAGCCCACAATGTCTGCAGATGGTCTACAGATCACAGTATCAAACCTTGAAGGAGTAAAGGTAATCAGAACTGCTTACGGCGAATACAAGACTGCTGCTAAGATCAAGGCGGCAGAAGGCTCCAGAGCATTCACAGCCAAGGGCGTTCTCAAGGGTGTTGATGAATACACCATTCAGTACAGAAACAACGGCAGAGCTACTATCGCTGTATGCTATGAAAACGGCTACATGAAGATATTTGTAGTTGATATCGAACAGAAGGTTCCCACCTTTACACAGAACGGCAACATAGTTACCTTCGGTAATCTCGACGATCTCAAGGTTATCAGATATGCAAAGGGTGAATATACAACCTCTGCACAGATCAAGGCAGCTCCCGGTTCCGTTGCAATCAACGGTAAGAATGTTACAACCGAATTTGTAACCGTTGAGCTTAAGTCTGCAGGTACCTACACCTTCTGTGTACAGTACAACGACGAAAGCTACAATTACTATACTGTAGTAGTTGAATAATCGAAGCTGAAATAAACAGAGAGCAATTTTAAGTTGCTCTCTGTTGTTTGTTTTATAATTAGTTATTTATGTACTCAACGAAGCGAAGAAATGCTTTTTGTCCTTCTTCATTTCTCTTATAAACGCCCGAATCGAGAAGAACCTCAAGGTAGACCTTACCGATCTCCTCTTCTATTATCTTACCTGCGTTTTCTGCATTAAATTCGGGATGATTTCTTCTTATATCGTCAGCCCATACAGCATGATGCTCGAGTGCAGGAATAAGATGAATATCTTCACCCTGAAGCATCGCCATTTCAAGCATCGCTATTTCTTTACAGAGCCTGCCGGGAAGAACCGCAAGACCCATTACCTCGATAAGACCGATATTTTCCTTTTTGATATTATGCAAGGTAGGATTGGGGTGGAATACACCAAGGGGACGCTTTTCGGTAGTAATATTGTTACGAAGAACAAGATCACATTCGTAAGCACTTCCCTTTTTTCTCATGATTGGAGTAACGGTATTATGGGGAATATCATTGGTAAAAGCGTATATACCTACACTTTCATCCGAATATTCTCTCCACTTCGTAAGAATTAAATTTGCACATTCGCAGATCTCCTCCTTATTCTCACTTGAAAGACGAATAACCGACATAGGCCACTTAACTATACCTGCCGAAACATCAGGAAACTCGTTGATAATAATTTCTCTTTCAACCGCTGCAGTCTCCATAGCAAAGGTATATCTGCCGCCCTGAAAATGCTCATGAGTCAATATGGAACCGCCAACAATAGGAAGATCTGCATTTGAACCTACAAAATAATGAGGGAGAAAATCAAGAATATCGCAAAGCTTATAGAACACCGCTCTGTCGATCTTCATTGGTATATGCTTCTCATTGAAGAATATGCAGTGTTCGTTATAATATCCGTATGGAGAATACTGGAAAAACCAATTTTCTTTGTCTATCTCAAAGCTTATGGGACGAAGATTCTGACGTGCAGGATGATCTGCTCTGCCTGCATAACCTGCGTTCTCGGGACAAAGCTGACATTTGGGGTAACTGCTCGATTTCTTGTTGGCAAGCATTGCAATATCACGGGGATCCTTCTCGGGCTTAGAAAGGTTTATCGTGATATCAAGCTCACCGTACTCGCAGTTATATTTCCATTTAGCGTCCTTCGCCATCCTGCCGGCACGTACGTAGTTCAAATCCTTGCTCTGCTCATAATAGAAATCCGTAGCCTGTTCCGGATCAAGATAATGATAGCCGTAGAACATCTCCATAACCTCACGGGGCATAGGTGTAAGAATACCCATGATCTTTGTATCAAAGAGATCTCTTGAATTAGCGGTATCGTTGATAAGCTTATTATCTATAGCATAATCAACAAGAGTATCAAGAATTTCATCGATGCTCTTTTCCTCATATTCCTCCTCAAATTCTGCCCAATCCTCTACACACAGAAGATCCATTAAAGCATTTCTAACCACGTAGACATCACATTCTACGATAAGATCCTTCTTTAATGCATAATCAATCAAACTGCCAATAGCTCTGCAAATCATATCAATCTCCGTAACTTTAGTATAATAAAGTATTATACCACAACACTACGGGAAAATCAATATAAATCAGACACTTTTACCTTCTTTTTGCAATTTTATATACAATTGATGTAACTCCGAGTATTATTGCGGTAACTGCGGTAGCGATAAAAAGCTTTTTCATTTTAAATATCCCCTTTTAAACTTCTTTTGTTGATACCATTATACAAACTTCAACACACCCTTTGTAATTTCGCTTTTACCTCGATAAATTTAACTAAATCTATTTACTTTTATTTATAAAAATGTTATTATAAATATAACTGTAAACATGAAGGAAAACTATCTTTCAATATTTTTTAAAGGATGGATTTACATATGGACAAGTTCATTAAAAGGATCGATGAAAATTGCCGCGAATACGGTAGTATTCCCTTCTGGAGCTGGAACGACAAGCTCACAAAAGAAGACCTTATCCGCCAGATACATGACATGAAGCGCCTTAACATGAAGGGCTTTTTCATGCACGCAAGAAGCGGTCTTGAAACCGAATACTTAAGCGATGAATGGTATGATTGTATCAACGCATGTATTGAAGAAGCTAAAAAGCTCGACATGGAGGCTTGGTCTTACGATGAAAACGGATGGCCCAGCGGTTTTGCAGGCGGTAAGCTTCTCACCTGCGATGAGAACTACGCTCATTGGCTTGATTATAAGGTTCTCGATCACTATGACAATGAAGCGTTCGGCGTATATCAGATAAAGGATAATAAATGCATCAGAATCAACGAGGATGTTGGCGCAGGTGAATATCACACTCTCTACCGTA
Organism: Oscillospiraceae bacterium; assembly: GCA_015063855.1. Taxonomy (GTDB): domain Bacteria; phylum Bacillota; class Clostridia; order Oscillospirales; family CAG-272; genus RGIG7300. The sequence goes on along the minus strand of SVTI01000059.1, from coordinate 10,982 downwards.
TGGCGGACAGTTCCTACGTTGACACTATGAATCCCCGTATTACAAAGGAATTTATAGAGCTTACCTACGCAGATTACGAAAAGAAATGCGGAGATGAGTTCGGTAAATCTATGCCCGGCTTCTTTACAGACGAGCCCCAGTACTATCGCTGGCATACGGTGTGGTCGGATATGCTCTTAACAGAGTTCGAAAAGGAATACGGCTATGACGTTATGGACAAGCTTCCTGCTCTTTTCATCGATTTTGAAGATGCCGAAAGCTACAGACACGATTACTATAAGCTCTGCCACCATCTCTTCACCGAGAATTTTATCAAAATAGTATACGAATGGTGTGAAGAGCACGGAGCACAGATCACAGGACACGCAATCGAGGAAAAATTCCTTGTCGGTCAGATGTGGTGTTGCGGTGGTATAATGCCCTTCTACGAATATATGTCCATTCCCGGTGTTGATTACCTCGGTAAGGGTGCAGGAAATGATATTTCCCACAAGCAGGTAGGCTCTGTTGCCGCACAGATGGGCAGAAAAAAGGTTATGTCCGAAATGTACGCCTGCTGCGGATGGGATGTAACACCACTTCGTTTAAAGCAGATAGCAGAGCATCAGTACTACGGCGGCGTAAATATGATGTGTCAGCATCTTTACCCCGTATCTATCAGAGGTCAGCGTAAGCGTGACTATCCTTGCTTCTATTCTGAGCATAACCCCTGGCAGTCCGCTCTTGAAGAGTTCAATTTATACTTCAATCGTCTCGGTTATACCATAGCACAAGGTGAGGAAAAGGCGGATATTCTTGTCATCCATCCTATCAGAACCGCATATATGAACTATTACCGCGACGTAGTTACACCCGAGCTTGCTGAGCTCGAAGCGAATTTCGCAGGCTGTACAAACTGCCTCTCCCAGAACCAGCTTTTCTATCATTACGGTGACGAGACGCTTATGGCTAAATACGGCAGAGTTGACGGCGATCGAATAATTATCGGAAAATGCAGTTATGACAAAGTTGTCCTTCCCAAAATAAAAACCATGGATAAAAATACTGCAGATCTGCTGAAGCAATACCTTGCAAACGGCGGTAAGCTCGCAGTATATGGTGACACTCTCCCCACCTGTATCGATGGTAAGGAAGCTGATATGTCATGGCTTGTACCCAACTCTACTCTTGGTGATTACTGTGAGGAAAACGAAATTAAAGTTCGTTATAACGGATCCGAGGCTCTTATGATAAGAGTTCAGGCGAGAAGACTTGATAATGGCAAGAGACTTTACTACGTACTTAATCTCTCTCATAAAGAAGAATATAAAAACGTTGAATTTGAGATCAAGGGTGTTGACTATATGTCGATACTCGATATGGAAACACTTAAAGCAAACGGTATCCCTACTGAAAAGACCTCTGACGGAATAAAGTTTACGCTTGATTTTGAAACAGTACAATCCTATATTCTCATTGAAGAGGATACGCCAAAGGCAGTTAAAAAGGATCTTTCACCGGCAGAACACTCAAAATTCAAGGTTACCGATACTATAGAAAACGCATATACCCTTGACTATGCAAAAATTTCATACGACGGCAAGGAATATTCCGAGCTTCGTCCCATAGTACGTATAAAGGATAACCTTCTTTTCGAGCGTTACGAGGGTAAGGTTTGGTTAAAGTTTGAGTTTGAGCTTGCCTCCGTCCCCGAAGACGTTAATGTTGCTATAGAACGTCTTGCTTCTCAGAAGGCTTACGTTAACGGTACTGAAATTGCAATTTCCGATACCGAATGGTGGCTCGACCGTCATATTGCCGCTAATAAGATCACCTCCCTTCTTAAGGAAGGCGTAAATGAAATAGTTCTTGAGATCGATTATTTCCAGAGAGATTACGTTTATTATGTTCTCTACGGCGGCGTTTCCGAATCGCTTCGTAACTGTCTCTGCTTCGACACCGAAATAGAATCAATTTATCTCTTCGGTGACTTTGAGGTAACAACAGAAGCGTATAAATATGAATCACATCCTCACAACTACCTTGCATACACCGGAAATTTCGTAATGAAGAAATCCGAAAACTCCATTGACCTTGAAAATATCGTTGAAAGCGGTTATCCCTTCTTCAAGGGTGATATTACCGTTGAATGCGAATATACGGGCGGAGGTAAAGAATTCTACCTTAACGGAGTATATTCATGCGCCGAGGTTTACTTAAACGGTGAGCTTGTAAAGAAGCTGCTCTTCACAAATCACTGTACGCTTGAAAACGTTAAACCGGGCGACAAGATAACATGCAAGGTATATCAATCCCCCTTCAATCTTTTAGGTGTTCATCACCGCAAGGATATTGAGGTATACGCAGCCCCTGACCAATTCTCCTTTGAAAAGGAATGGGATGGAGCTAACTGCCCCGATTATACCGACAGATACGCTTTTGTAAAATTCTCTGTAAAATAAGGAAATAAATTAATGAAATACGATTTAACCTCGGTGATATCCTCGATAATCAAAGCAAAGGGCGAGGATATCATCGACAGACCCGATGAATTTATACGTGTCCTTGAAGCAAGCGCTCCCGATACCAAGGACTACGTTCCCACAATATATGCCGCACTTTTAAACGGCGCGGTTATGATGATAGCTCAAGCAAAAAACGACGATGCAATAGGTCAGACAAATGCGGTAAAAATTGCTATTGAAATACTTATAAACGAATCAAATGCCGATAAGGACATGGCTATAGAGGTATCGGTCAGCTTTGCCACCGCCTTCGGATACGTATTCGGAGAAGAAAAAAGCGAGGCTCAGCTTATTGAGGATGCCAAGGCTCATATATCAAAGCAGGAATATAAAGAAGCGATAAAGCTTTTAAACACTCTTGATGCAAAAGGAAACCGCGAAGCCGCTTTTCTCCTTGCCAATATATATTACAAGGGGATAGGTACCGGAGTTTCCTATAAAAAAGCTATATCCTACCTTGAAAAAGCAGATACCCCCGATGCGCTCAATATGCTTGCGAGAATGTACGTTGACGGTAACGGCTGTACTAAGGATTATTCAAAGGCAATAAGCCTTTGGGAAAAGGCAGCAAAGCTTGGCTCTTATACTGCAGAATATCAGCTCGCCATGATCTACATGAACGGTATTTTAGGAGTTAAGGCGGATATAAAGAAGGCCGTTGCCTATATAAAATCCTCCGCTTCAAAGGGCTTTGCTCCCGCTATAAAGGCATTAAATGCTCTGCCAAAGGAGCATAAAGCTACCAATACCGATGAAATCTCCGAGCTTGAGATACTTTCGAACAATGGAGACGTGAAGGCAACTTATAAGTTGGCAAACTGTTATTTTAAGGGCGATGGAGTTAAACAAAACAAATCAATAGCCGTCGAGCTATACACCAAATCAGCAAAGCTCGGACACTTCGCCTCTATGATAGCTCTTATTACACGTTACACCATGGATTCGGATATAGTTCCCTGCTGGACCTTAGCAAAATATTGGTATGATGAAGCAAAATCATTCAGCAAAGAAAAATTAGCCGTTATACATCCCGATCTTATCAAGGGCGAGGAATTATACCTCAAGGTTCCCAAAACCGCTAAAAACAAGCGTGAACGCTACGAGGAGGCGGCTAAGTTAGGATACATCACGGCATATACTGAAATCGGTAAAATGTATAAGATAAAAGCTAAGGCTATTCCCTATCTTAAGCTTGCCGCAGATGCCGGAGACCTTGAAGCAATCGAGCTTTTATTACCAATGCTTGAAGATAGCGAAGAGGTAGACCGTTACACAAAGCTCCAACATTATATAAATTCAATCAGATGATAAAAAAGCGGGCGCCGGCCCGCACCGATGATCGGGTATGAACTACGTCAAAACCTCTAACTTCAATGCCCGAAACGGAGCAATTTCCTATATATTAAAAAAGCGGCAAGTTGCCGCAGCCAATTCCGCCCATTTCTGCAGTGCGAACAACTCACACGAAATGGAGCAATTTCCTATATATTAAAAAAGCTCCTCCGGGCGCACCGAATTTCGCCCATTTCTGAAGCGCGAACAACTCACACGAAATGAAGTAATTTCCTATATATCAAAAAACAGAGACATCAGTCTCTGTTTTTTCGCTATAATCTGCAATAATGATAGTCTATAATTTATTTATCAAATTGTAAAGGATGAGAAAATGAAGATAACTATCATTTCAGACAAGGAATATTATAAAGATACACTTGCATTCGCAAAAGAATTACAAAAGAAGAATGTCAACACCTCAGTTATCATGCCATTGTATGAAGGAAGATACAGAGGATTCGGCAATGAGCTTACGCGACTTGGCAGATATACCGTTGACCTTCCGTTCGGACCGATAAAGCTTAGTCTATATGCGACAGTCAAGGATTCCGTTCAATGTTTTTTTATTTCAGCACCCAACGATTTTGATACAACCGAAGCAAAAAATGATTATTATAAGGCTCGCAGTATTTCGATATTCTGTCACGGGGCACTCGAGGTATTGGAGTATACAAAAATTATACCGGATTATATTTTTTCCGATTCTCCGCGTACCGCTTTGATACCTGCTTTAATGATGTATAAATACCGTTGCAGAGAAAACTATTCACAGATACGAACCATGCATTATATATCTAAGCCTGACCGTGAGCAATATTCAAAAAGCTTTATTTCCACAGTTTTCGGCATAGATACCAATAATTCACATGTATTTCTTGAATCAGAGAAGGTAAACTTAACAAGATCAGCAATTATATGCGCCACACAGATTTTTGTCGGTGAAAATGCCGTATCAATACTCTATGACAGAAATTCTATACTGCACCACAGCGCAATTCAATTCGGCTTCAAAATACGAAAGCTGAGAATGGGTATTGACTATAACGAGTTTTCTCCCGAAAATGACAACTGTTTAATGAAGAATTATTCAGCAGATGATCTACGTAACAGAAAATATAACAAACGTGCTCTTCAAAAATATTACGGCTTTAAGACAGATGAAAGCATTCCGTTAATCGCAATTTATCCTCAGCATTCGAAAGAAATCATCACACGAATCACTAATGATATGATGCGAAACGATATTCAGCTTATCATTCTTGATACAAATAACAAAATGAGAGATTACGTAAATAAATCAACTCTTCGAAACACAGCAACCTTTGAAAGTAGAGAAGATATCAGGATATACAAAAATATTTTCAGCGGTGCAGATATGGCTATATTCGGTGGTTATGATTATAAATACGGTAATCCTATGTATATCTCATCTTCCTACGGTTGTGTACCGATGACTGCTACAAATAAATATTTTGATTTAGGTGTAACCTATTTTGATAAGCTTACACTTGATGGAAATGCATTTACCTATGATCCGTTGGTTGCAGGCGATTTTTTGTATACACTTTGGGATGCACTTAGTATATACAAACACTCAAGGGTCAGTTTTGAAAAATTGATTACAAATTGCATGAAAAAGGACTTTTCGATCGAATATGCCGTTGAATCCGTCATAAACGAAACAAAAAAGTCCCCATATTTTAAATATTAGTCTTTTATTATCAGAGCTTGATAAGGGTTAAGCTCTGATATTTCCTTGTCAAAAGGATAGTTTGAAAGAATTACCGAATCGGCAGGTATAACAAAGTCTAACTCTCTCTTGTCAGCGCAGAAATTACATACGACTCTGTAGCTGTTTTCCTTGTCATATCGCTTATATACAGAAACAGCATCTTTATTTGAAATAAGTTCAAAATCACCATAAAGGAAGGTCTTGTTTTCACGGTGAAGCTTGATGATCTCTTTATAATAATTATATACGGACTTTTCTGCCTTTAAGTCATTCTCCGCATTGATCTCTCTGTGTCTGTCATGAAGCTTAAGCCAAGGCTCTCCCTCAGAGAAGCCGCCCTTTTCGCTTGCATCCCAGGGAATCGGCGCTCTGCCACAGTCACGGCTGTCACCAGAGAAACGACGCATTATCTCCTTTTCGTCAAATTCTTTTAAAAGTTCCGGATACGCATTAAGAGCCTCGATATCACGGCATTCATCCAAGCTATGGAATACAGGATTAATAAGTCCAAGCTCCTGACCTTGGAATATGTAGGGTGTTCCCTGCATCATGTATACCAAGGTGGCTATCATTGTAGCACTTTCATAGCGGTATTTGTCAGTGTTACCGATACGGTTAAGACATCTTGACTGGTCATGATTCTCTACACATAGCGCATTCCATCCTATTCCGTTTAAGCCCTTCTGCCACTTAGCCAAGACCTCAACGTACTTATCAGGCTCAAACTCACCGAGATAGAATCTGCCGCCCGTTCTGCCTACACCCATGTGCTCAAACTGGAATACCATTGACAGCTCTTCTCTATCGGGATGTGTGAGCATCAGGGACTCTTCAGGGCTAAGTCCCCATACCTCGCCAACCGTCATAGCATCGTAGGGAGAGAGTGCTTCTCGGTTAAGAAGATGGATATACTCATGAAGACGGGGTCCATCTCCGGAAACATTGTTTTCAATATCCTTGGAGATAAGGTTGATAACATCACATCTGAAGCCTGATACTCCCATATCAAGCCAGTATTTCATCATATCAACTATCTCCTGTCTTACCTTAGGATTTTCCCAGTTAAGGTCAGGCTGTTTTTTCGAGAAAAGGTGGAGATAATACTGTTCGGTAGTCTCATCATATTCCCATGCAGAACCGCTGAAGTTTGATTTCCAATCGTTGGGTTCATGACCGTCAACCGGATCACGCCATATATAGTAATCACGGTAGGGATTATCCTTGGATTTTCTACTTTCACAAAACCATTCATGCTCATCAGAGGTATGATTAACTACTAAGTCCATAAGAAGCTTGATGCCTCGTTTATTCATCTCTGATAGCATAAACTTAAAGTCTTCCATAGTTCCGTACACAGGATCTATAGTTCTGTAGTCCGCTATATCATAACCGTTATCATCCCCGGGAGAAACATAACAGGGAGAAAGCCAAATCGTATTTATACCAAGCTCCTTTAAATAGTCAAGCTTTGAAATAATACCGGGGATATCACCGATACCGTCACCGTTCGTATCACAGAAGCTTTTAGGGTATATCTGATATACCACCGCTTCCTTGTACCAATTCTCCATAATGTCACCTCACAATTTAATTAATTTTAACACAAATAAATAAAGATATCAATAATTATTTAGAAAAAGACTTTAAAAAGCGAATTTTTTGTAGTATAATATGAACGGAGGTTCGCTATGAAAAGGATACTTAGAATAATAATATTTATAATTGCTGTCTGTGTACTTGTATTTTCGTTATACATGATAATTTCCATACAGTTGAAATATAAACAAGGTAAGGACACCTATAACGATATTTCAAGTAAAGCATTAACCGTAGCCAAAAGCTTTAGTCCACCCAACCTTGATCATATCTGCAAAGTAACGGATAAAGATGAAATATTACCTGATATCGAATATAACGAAGTCGGTATACCGCTAATCGAAGCAGAAGCCAACGCATTACCGATAGAGGTTGATTACAATAAAACAGATGAATATAATAAAGATATAATAGGATGGATATATTGTCCCGAAACCAATATCAACTATCCCGTTCTTCACGCCGCTGACAATAACTATTATCTTCGTAGAATGGCTAACAAGAAATATAACATTGCCGGCTCAATATTTATGGATTACCGAAATAAGGGTGATTTTTCTGATATTAACACAATAATTTACGGTCATAATATGAAAAACGGAACTATGTTCAGCGACCTTATGAATTATAAAAACGATAATTATTTCGACTCTCACCCATATATCTACTATGATACTGAGGACAAAAGCTATATATTCAAGATAATAGGCGGTAAAGTGGTAGATCCGAGTGACAAAATATTTTCTACCTTCAGCGATGAGACCGAAATGCAGGACTATCTTGCGGGTTGTACACCAAAGTATTTGTTTAATCAAGACACTGATATATACTCAATAAACCGTCTCGTCACCCTATCAACATGTTCTAACGATGCAGGAACAATGAGATATGTTCTCTTTTGCATACCGATTGAGGTAAATTAAAACAATAATCGACCGTCAGCATAACGGTCGATTATACATATTTACAATTCGCTTAAATTCATGCCGTCACGGGGAATGAACTGTCTCCAATATTCCACAGTTTCGCGCAGACGCTTAAGAGCGGCACGGTTGATATCAGCCGTACCGGTAAACATTTCAAGGGTAAGCACAATCTCATTACACTTCTCGGGCATATCCGCATCCTCCGCAGCATAAGCCTCCTTTAGAGCGGCAATAACCTTCTCGCCTGTGATAATTCCCTTCTCGTTACATTCCTTTGTGAAGGGCTGATGTCCGGAGGAGGTGCCGTTGGTCTGCTGAAGATGTACGATAGGAGAGTAGCCGCCAAGCTCACGCAACCATTCATAGGGATCGCCGTCCTTATAGGGTGCAAACATATAGCTATGTGCATCCATTTCAGCCTCTATCATATCAAGCATTTCATTGGTGGTTTCTTTGGCATTCTCAAATACTTCAAACGCCTTAACAGTTCCAAGCCATAGATTAGGTTGGAAATCACCTGCAAGATATTTCTTGTGAGCCAAAGCTATATCCTCACGGCTAAGGCGAACAAACTTACGCTGACCGCTCTGATGTCCTACGTCAACTGTAATAAACATAGGCGCACCGCTGCGCTTATATATCTCACTCATCATCTCTCTTGCACCGTCTACAGTCCAAGGAATCTGATGGGGAGAATACATCTGCTCTACACCAAGGTAACCTGAGCCTGTTTCCTTACCGTAGCGGGCAAGCTCAGCAAGATCGTTTATAAGATTTTCTTTAAACTCTGCGTATCTGTCGGCATTCTGCAGAACACTATCAGAGAACGCATGGCAGAAGAAACCAAAACCCGAGCCGATCTTATTAGCGGTATCTACCATAGGCTTAAGCCAATTATTTAAGAATCTATCTCTGACTCTTGCATCGGTATGTGCAAGACCGAGAGTTGCGTATGTACCGTGGCCGGAATAGATATTGGCAACCTTAACACCTGTTTCTTCAGTTCCCTTGTTAACCTTATCTGCCCAGTCCTTCATATAAGCATCGCCCATATAGAGAGGGTCACATTCGGTATCGGCACTTGATTCTACATAGTAGAGACCAAGATCCTTGATAGTATTCATCCATTCGATAGGCTCTGTCCATCTTTTTGAGCCGAAGCAATTGTCTATAGCTAAATAAATCTTAGGGTCTTTCATATTTCATATAACCTTTCAGTATAAAATTTTCATTGCAAAGTAAAGAGCGAAATCCTGATCGTTGGCATAGGAATCAAAGAACTTACCCTTCTTATCACCTACACGGAAGGGATAAACATAAGCACAGGAGGATCTGCCCTCGGGTGTGAAGAGGCATAGACAGTTACGGATATTCTCCTCTGCAAATCTGTCATAAAGGGGTGAATAATCTGCAACTGTCATGAGCATATATGCCCAGCCTGAGAGAGCACTCCAATAATGGGGGAATGTATCACCAAAGGTCTGCTCCTTGCCAAACCAGTAATCATCCCAATGACGGATAGGTGTAGCATAAAGATGATAATCGGGAGCAAGGGAATCGAAGCGTTCAAGATTTTCTAAATGAAGCTTTGCCGCATCAAGGTACTTCTCTTCACCTGTAAGTCTGTAGAGCGAGAGCATGAATGTTACCGCGGGAGTAACTATGGTCTGCTCATAGTCAACCTCATGCTTAGGATAGGATACACCGTATTCCATCATATTGGCACAATGCTTCTTTGCATATTCAAGAAGTGCATCAGCCTTATCGGTCATCTCTGCTTCACGCAGCAGCTCAATAGGTTCATAAATTGTAATACCGTTAGGATAGAACTTATCACCGCCGTTCTCGTAATAATGCTTCATTACACGGAACATTATCTCAAGGTATTCCCTGTCCTCGGTAAGAGTATAAAGCTCGCAACAGAACACACATACCCAAGGAGCATTATAGAGTCTGACCTGGGTCGCATCCTTACCGATGGTATCGAACACCTCGCCTGTCTCAGCATCGCAAAATTCACGGAACACAAAGTCCTTATACTTCATAAGTGAATCATAGAACTTCTGATTGGGATGTGTCCGGAGGTATTTTGCAATAACGATACCCATACCAAGTCTTTCGCGGCTTGCGTTATGGTCGCTTACCATGTTATTGAAGTATATACTGTCAGTTTCGTTATCATAGAGAAGATAACCACCGTCGAGAGCGCTTCCCTCCTTATGATACTGCTGCTTATCCACGATGAACTCAATTCTCTTTTCGATAAGGTCATAAAGTTCGGGAGATACATAGGCAAGAGCATGAGTCTTTATTCCGTTGATCTCAACATCTACACAAAGCTCGCCCAAGGTATCGCACTTATATTCTGCCCATACACCGTAATCGGTCTTCATGGCGGGGACGGATATACCGTTCACCTTAACATCAAAGCATTCAGCCTCGTTCTTGCAATAGCAATATACATTAAGTCTTTCACCAACGAACTGAACATAGTGATCAAGACAAACCTCGATAAAGTTATCATATTCACTTGCCTTAGTATAGAAATCCTCTTTATCGGAGAACACAAACATTTCGTGAGCAAAGGTATAGCTTTCCCCGGGAAGCAAAGAAAAAGGAGAAAAATCAAAGCGGAAATCTCCTCTGTCATTCTTAGCATATGGAGGTGTGGTCTGTGTATAGCCGCCTATACTTCCCTTAGTTACCACAAGACCTGTGTTAAGCTCACTTGCACCCATACGAAGCGCCATAACGTATGAGGATTCCTCGCCGCACCAGATATGTGTGTTACATCTCTTGGTAAGGCAGGTCTCCGCATCCTCATAGTTATCGTTAAAGGGCATATCTATACCTAAATTCCCCATAGGGAAGAAAAGCTCGTTTACAGAA
>SVTI01000058.1 GCA_015063855.1 Oscillospiraceae bacterium | reverse complement strand
TGAAAGAATACAGTTAAAAACAAAACTGACTCCGCTTGAAAAACGAAGTCAGTATGTTGCTTAAAATTTAATATTTAAACTACCATAGTTCCTTTTTTGTGGTGTCTGTACAAATTGGGGCAGTTCAGATAAAGATACACCTTTTTACTGTTTACAAATATTTTCTTTTAGAATTACAAAGCTCATTTATAAATAAATTATCAAGTTTTGTATGTTTATGTCCGTTTTTATATATGATAACATCCTTATATATCATTGTGTTATCTGAGCAAACCTTTTCAACGAGACCGCTTTGCTCAAGAAGATACTTTGGAATTGGAGATACCCACATATACGTATCAGTATTTTGCGAAAGAAGCTCAAACTGGCTTCCTCGTTCAAATACAAATATTCTGCGGCCTGCTCTATTTACCGATTCCTTCTTGAATACATTTGCGGGAACTATAGAAGGGATATAAGTATCGGCATGAGATATTTCGATATAGTCCGCAAGCTCCTCAAGGAGTACCTCATCCTTTTGTGCCAACGGATGGTTCTTATTCATAACAATACGGTAGGCAAATTCCGTGACAAGCTCATAACAAATATTCTTTTCCTCAAGCATGGATTTAAAATAACTGTCATAGCTTCGTGCATATCTTATGATACCAAGATCATAGTGGTAATCAAGAATGCTGTTTATAGCTTCAAGCGAATTTGTTTCTTTATAGAATAATTCATAATGCTTATCCGTTACAGCCTTGGTAAATTCGGCAAAGGCCTCGGAAATATAGCTTGCTCTGGGAACAGAAACGGCATATTTTTTCTTTTTAGGAGCATCCTTCTTATAATAATTTTCAAGGTGTTCAAGCTGATCAAGTATACTCTTGGCGTATCCCATAAGCTCCTCTCCCTCGTGAGTAAGCTTCATTCCACTTGAATTACGGTCGAATATGGTTATACCAAGATCGGATTCCAGTTCCTTTATCGAACGGCTGATATTCGGCGCAGCAACCAGAAGAGTCTGAGATGCCTTATTCAACGAACCTAATTTCGCAACCTCAAGAGCATATCTCAAATGAAGAAGATTCATATTATTCCTCCTAAAAACCAACCTGCATTGTTATTATTTTAACATTAACATTCTGATTTGTCAATATGATGATTCAACCGGATAATAACTTGACAATCCTCAGTACGAATGATAAAATATCCTTAATCAATTAATACAGTGAGGATATATTATGAAACTTACTATCGCTCAAATCGGAAATCATGAAACCGTATCCTTTGCGGCACGGGAACTTTGCCGAATCTTAAAGGAAATGGACAAAAATATTGTATTTGACCGCAGAGGATATTCCTCTTATAATAAAAATATTGATGCTGTCTGGATCGGACTCGATTCCTTTGTTGAAAAAAGTAACAGGGACAGTATATATATAGATGTAAAGAATGGTATAGGAGTTATCAGCGGCTCAAACGAGTGTAGCGTACTTATGGCGGCTTACCGATTTGCATACGAGCTTGGATGCCGTTTTCTTCGTCCCGGCAGTGATGGAGAGAAGATACCGAAAAAGGAACTTAAAGCTGAAATGCTCACCGCATCGGTGAAATATACTCCATCCTATTTCCACCGTGCTATCTGTATTGAGGGCTCTACCTCCACCGAGCACGTTTACAATACTATTGACTGGCTCCCCAAGGTAGGAATGAGCGGATATTTCGTTCAGTTCTTTACCCCCAATGTATTCTTCCGCCGTTATTATGGAGCACATATAGTTGATGCCGATGTGGATGCCATGATGGAGCCTTTAAAGGAAGAGATAACAAAGAGAAGCCTTAAATATCATGCGGTCGGTCATGGCTGGACCTGTGAATCCTTCGGTATAAGCACCACGGGCTGGCTTGAATTCAAGGGTGAGATACCCGAGGATATGAAGGATGTTATCGCCATGCTTAACGGCAAGCGCGAGCTTTACCGAGGTATTCCCGCAAACACCAATCTCTGCTATTCCAATCCCTATGCAAGAGATAAGATCGTCAACTGTCTTGTTGATTACTGTAAGGCTCACAGAGAGGTAAAATATCTTCACTTCTGGCTTGCAGACGAGGCAAATAACCAGTGCGAGTGCGAAAACTGCCGTGACACTCTCCCTTCGGATTACTACGTAATGATGCTCAACGATATAGACCGTAAGCTCACCGAGGTGGGAATTGACACAAAAATAGTTTGCCTTATCTACAACGAGCTTCTCTATGCACCGATAAACGGCAAGCTGAACAATCCCGAGCGCTTTACCCTTATGTTTGCACCGATCACCCGTTCTTATTCTCATTCCTACAGCGAAACGGACGAAAATAAAAAGGTAGAGATAAAACCATATATCCGCAATAAATTCGATGCTCCTACCTCGGTTGAAGAAAACGTTGCAATGCTCAGTACGTGGAAGGATCAGAAATTCAGCGACAGCTTTATTTTTGATTACCATCTTATGTGGGATCACCACACCGACCCCGGTTACTATTACGTTGCAAGAACCTTGCATAGTGATATGGTAAATCTCGATAAGTTAGGCCTTGACGGTATGGTAAGCTGTCAGCTTCAGAGAGTTGCCCTGCCTACAGGGCTGCCTCAATACGCAATGGCTGCAGCGCTTTGGGATAAGACCTGCCGCTTTGAGGATGTTTCAAGAGAATACTTCACCGCTGCCTTTGGTGATAAAGGCGAGACTGTCGAAAGGTACCTTGCGACCCTCTCCGATCTCTTTGATCCCGAGTTTGTAAGAGGTGAAAAAAAGAAGGATAAGGATACCGTCATCACCGATTATACCGAAGCAAAGAAGGTCATCTCGAGCTTCAAAGAAAGATTCATCACCGAGAGTAAGGATGTGTCCCCTGACTGGAAGTACCTTGAGATCCATGCAGAGCTCTGTCTTATGCTCGCCGATGTGTATATAGCAATATATAACGGTGACGAGCCCCTGCGTGAAGAGATCTTCACAAGATTTAAGGAATATGTTCACGCTACCGTCAACGATACCTATAATGTCCTCGATGAGAAGTTCATTATAGATGATATATGGAAATACTATTGTCTGCATATCTGATTTTCTGTTATAAGTAAATTTTGAAAATACTAAAACAGAGAACGAATCCAAAACTTCGTTCTCTGTTTTTTGCATGCAAATAACTGTATATTACAATGTTATTGATTCCATTTTGAACGTTAATTTTCATATCGCTATTCCAATCTAAGGAAAAAATGTCTTTATATTCACCATTTAATCAAATATTTTTCTTATTTTATTCAATAAGTCTTGACAGATATATAAAAATGATATAAAATATTTTGTGTATTTTGTTCTGAATTGTTCGTCAAGTGACGGTTTATAACAATACTTTTGAAAACTAAATAGAGGAGGTGTACCATGACAGAACTGATAGTCGGTATAATTGTCTTTATTGTTTCGGTAGTTATCGGTTTCTTTTTCGGCATTCTCTACCGCAAGAAGGTAGCAGAGGCTGAGATAGGAAGTGCCGAAGCGCAGGCTAAGAAGATCGTTGAAGAGGGTGAAAAGCTCGCTGAAACGAAGAAAAAGGAAGCCCTGCTCGAAGCAAAAGAGGAGATCCTCAAGGCTAAGAACGAGTCCGAGCGTGAAATGAAGGAGCGCCGCAAGGAAATTTCCAAAATGGAAAACCGTGCCGCTCAGCGTGAAGAAACTCTCGACCGCAAGCTTGAGAACCTCGAAAAGAAAGAAGAAACACTGAACAAGAAGATCAAGCAAAACACAGAACTCGGCGAAGAGATCGAAGCCCTTAAGGAAAAGGAGCTTGAGGTCCTTCAGAAGATCTCCGGATACAGCGTTCAGGAGGCTAAGGACGAGTTACTCACACGCATTGAGGAAGAGGTTAAGCACGAGGCTGCCATGAAGATCGTAGAGATCGAAAGCCAGCTTAAGGAAGAGGCTGATGAAAAGGCGAGACACATTATTTCTCTTGCTATTCAGCGCTGTGCCGCTGACCATGTTTCCGAAACCACAGTTTCTGTAGTAAATCTGCCTAACGACGATATGAAGGGTAGAATTATCGGTCGTGAGGGCAGAAACATCAGAGCAATCGAGACCCTTACGGGTGTTGACCTTATTATTGACGATACCCCCGAGGCAATCACACTTTCCAGCTTTGATCCGGTAAGAAGAGAGGTTGCAAGACTTGCCCTCGAAAAGCTTATTTCGGACGGCCGTATCCATCCTGCACGTATTGAGGAAATGGTCGAAAAGGCGAAGAAAGAGGTGGACGTATCCATCAAGCAGGCAGGAGACAAAGCAATATTCGAAACAGGTATCCACGGAATCAACAACGAGCTTGTTAAGCTCCTTGGTCGACTCAGATACCGTACCAGCTACGGACAGAACGTACTCGTTCATTCCATTGAGGTTGCATTCCTCTCCGGAATTATTGCAGACGAGCTCGGAATCGACAGCACACTTGCAAAGCGTGCCGGTCTTCTCCATGATATCGGTAAGGCTCTTACCGGTGAACATGAGGGTTCACACGTTCAGCTCGGTATTGACGTAGCAAGAAAGTATAAGGAAAATAAGGATGTGCTTCATGCAATCGAGGCTCATCACGGAGATGTAGAGCCCAGAACACTTATCGCAATGATAGTTCAGGCGGCAGATGCTATTTCCGCAGCAAGACCCGGCGCAAGACGCGAGGATCTTGAAAACTATATTAAGAGACTCCAGAAGCTTGAGGAGATTGCTACAAGCTTTGACGGAATCGAAAAATCCTTCGCTATCCAGGCAGGCCGTGAGATCAGAATTATGGTTAAGCCCGAGGAGGTAAACGACGATCAGATGGTGCTTGTTGCCCGTGAGATCGTTAAGAAAATTGAGGCTGAGCTCGAATATCCCGGACAGATCAAGATCAATGTCATAAGGGAGAGCAGAGCCGTTGATTACGCAAAATAAGGTAACTTATTTTGATTACATATAGATAATTAATATAAAACTATGACGTAATTTATACGGTATAACCGTTTCATATATTTTATTTAATTAACTATAAACCCTAATAAGCACCTGCTTGTCAGGTGCTTATTCTATAACTGTGAAGCATGAGAAGGAAAGCATTTCTATGCTCCGATTTTTTGATAAATAGAAAGTAAAATCATGAAAATTTTAGCAATAGGAGATGTTGTAGGTCCCTTGGGCCTTGAATATCTTTCAAAGAATCTCCGCAATTATATTTCAAAAGAAAAAATATCACTTACCTTGGTCAACGGTGAAAATGCCAGTATAGGTAACGGACTCTCCCGTGCCGATGCCGAGGCTATACTCGATGCAGGTGCAGACGTTATAACCGGCGGCAATCATATCTGGCAGAAGAAGGATCTGCGTGACTTTCTTGATACAAGCGAAAGAATAATCCGTCCCTGCAATTATCCCGGAGCAAATCCGGGTAACGGCTATACCATCGCAGATGCCGACGGCTACAGAGTCCTTGTGATCAACGTAATGGGAATCGTTTTTTCCGATCCCCTTGACTGTCCCTTCAATGCTGTTGAGCGTGTACTTAAACGCGAGGAGGGAAATTATGATTTCGCAACTCTTGATATCCATGCCGAGACCACAAGCGAAAAGTATGCTCTGGCAAGATATTTTGACGGCAGAATAAACTGTATCTACGGTACTCACACACATATTCCCACAGCCGACGAGCAGGTGCTTGCAGGCGGCAGCGGTTATATCACCGATATCGGTATGACAGGACCCCATGACGGTATATTGGGGGTCAAGACCGAATGTATCATTCATAAGCTGACAACCAAGCTGCCTACCCGATTTGAGTTAGCGGAGAACGATCTGCGTATCAACGGAGCGCTCTTTCACCTTAATACCACAAGCGGCAGGGTAGAAAAGGTTGAAAGAATCAGGCTTTGAGGCTTGAATATTTGATATTTTATGTTATAATATACTTAACGATCTTATATGGGAGTCAGAAATGAATAAGGATACTAAAAAAATTCAGGATATGCTTGACTGCTGCGGCGACGTATATATCCCCGACGGTCTGTATATAATCGATGAACCCCTTCGTATTCATGATAACACACACCTTCATTGTGCGAAGAATGCGGTACTTCGTCTTGCAGACAATGCTAACTGCGAGATCATCATTAATGACAAATTAGCACAGGATTATAACGAAAACATTACCGTTGAGGGCGGTACGTGGGACGGCAACAACCTTAACCAGACAAGATACGATCTTAAGGGAGAATGGCCTGACCGTTTTCACCGCGAAAGATATTTCGGTGTGTTTATGCGTTTTATCGGTGTACGTAATCTCCGAATCTGCAATCTTACGGTAAAGGACCCTAATGCTTACTGTATGCAGCTTGCCATGGTTCATCATTTCACCGTAGAGAATATCTTTTTCGATGAAAATATGGCATTCGGCTGGACGGACGGAGTTCACGTAAACGGCCCCGCAAAGGACGGTCTTATCAGAAATATCCGAGGTGCCACGAACGACGACCTCATCGCTCTGAACTGCGATGACTGTCTTGAGACCGAGATCTCCTGCGGAGATATAGAGGACGTGTGTATCGACGGTGTTTATGCCGAGAACGGATATACAGGTGTACGTCTGCTCTCCTGCGGACACAGCCTGCACAACGTTCAGATAAGAAATATTTTCGGTGATTACCGCTACTATACCGTAGCCTTCACTCACCATAACGTTCATCCGGGCGGAAAATGTCTTTTAGATAACATAACCATCGACGGCGTGTTCTCAAAGAAGACCAATCCCAAGGACAATTACCCCATAATCTATTTTGCCAAGGGTACCTATACAACACGTGCTACTCTTCGTAACATTCACCGCGTGGAGGACCATTCCACCGAAGCAAGCAACGTTAAGATAGAAGCGGGTGCGACTGTAGACCGTCTCGTTATCGATGACATGACCCTTCGCTACAATGAGGGAAGCGGTCCTGACATGATAGTTAACGAGGGCGTAGTTAAAGAATTTAAAATGTATTAATAAGTAGACAGACTTCGAAAAAGTTGGTCGGACGTGTGAACTAAATTGTTATAAAAGTTTTGTTATCCCAAAAATAATTTTTGGATAATAAATGATTTATACTCCCAATAAACCGAATAAGCATTCAAAAGCGGCATAAACGTCGAGTTTATGCCGCTTTTTCACACTTTTCCGCGAAAAGCCTCACTACTGTACTTAGTACACCTACGGAGACTTTTCACGAAAACCTACCGGCCTTTTTCGAAGTCTGGCACCACGTTCTGCGGTACCGTTTCATTTTATCATAATTGACATATTAAACAACAAATGCTATAATAAAATAAATTCACCGAACGGAGGATTTCTAATAAAATGAAGAAAAAACTGATACTCTTTTTACTTGCCGTAATATTGATGATTCCCGGCGCAGGAATAAGCTCTGCAGGAGAAAAGGAAATCATCCCCGAGAATCTGCCCGATATCGAATTTGACAGACAGTATTGGCTTGAAAAGGGGGAAAGTGCATGGTATCGCTTCACAGCACCCGCACCCCTTTGTTACCTCACCGACATGCCTGTAGAAAATATAGGCGGATATCCCTGCGGATGGGAGGTATTTGACAACATATATTATGACAAGGACGGCAATGCTCTCGGAAGTATTGGTGCCTCAAGCGATCCCGAAACAGGAGGCTGGACAGAATTTATCCCCGGTGAGACCTACTACTTAAAGATCACCGCCGCTGATACGGGAGTTCACTACACACTCTCTGCAGTAAAGGAATATGAGCCCGAGGCACTCTGTACAAAGGAGGACTCAACAGAAAGTGTTTCAATAGAGCTTAAAACCGAAAATACCGAGCGTTTTATCCCCGGTGAATACAACACCCGGTGGAGTGTGTATACCGTAAAGGAAAAATTTGCTCTTACAGGTGAAAACGTAATCACCTCAAGCTCATTCTTCCTGACAGATTACCGTATTCATTTTGAAAATTCATCTGTTAGCGCCGATAACGGAAGGGTAACGTATTCAAATATCGAAAAAGCATGTGCAGAAAGCACCTCTTCCCTTAAAAGCTACTGTAAAGTACCTATGATCAAAGTCTCCGATAAGGAGTTTATCTACAGCGCAAACCATTATGCCTATATTCTTGACGGTAAGGGCAGCGCAGAGCGCTCCTTTGACGTATGGGTCCCTGCAGGCAAGACACTTTTATTAAGTGACGAGGGATATTTTTTCACCGCAACCGCTGATATGCTCTTCTCGGATATCCCGAAGGTAAGCTGGTATACCGATGCCGTCCTCTATGCAAGCGAAGGAAAATTTATGAAGGGTACGGGAGAGGGAAAATTCTCACCCGACCTCGTTTTCACAAGAGCTCAGATGGTACAGATGCTTGCGAATATCGACAAAGCTGATCTCTCGGTATACAAGGATATGCAGAGCTTTGGCGATGCAAAGAAGGGTCAATGGTACACTCCCGCGGTAGAGTGGGCAAACGAAAAGGGTATAACCAAGGGTATCGGAGGAGGAAAATTCGCTCCTGATGCCAAGGTAAGCCGTGAACAGATAGCCGTTTTCCTCTGCTCCTATGCAAAAATGAAGGGTGCAAGCCTCCCCGAGGGGGCAGACCTCTCTGCTTATAGCGATAATAACAAAATTTCCTCTTGGGCAAAACAAGCTTTTGCCGAGGCTGTGGCATTGGGACTTATCAAGGGTACGACAGCCACCACCCTTTCTCCCGAAAAGGATGCCGCAAGATCACAGATAGCCGTCATGGCACAGCGTTTCGACATAAACGTATTAAAGCCCCTTGCAACCTCTACCCATAAGGGCAGCTACTTCCTTGAGGGTGATACCTGCGGCTTCGGAACAAGCTATGAGATAGTTGAGCTCTCGGGCAAAGAAAAACCCCGTGTTCTCTATATCGGTATGGCATCAGCCGACCCCTTGGAGGGCTACGGCGCAGTTGAGTCAGAATACAAAAGAGAATTAGGCTGTGAGACCGATTACCTTACTCTTGAGGATCTTGAAAGCGGCAGAGCCGAGGAGAAGATCATGAATGCCGACATTATAAGCGTTGGCGGAGGCGACTCCCGTATGCTTCTCGCAAGACTGTGTAAGTACGGCACCGATGCTGTTATCAGAAAAGCCGCTGAAAACAAGACTGTTATGAGCGGTTCAAGCGCAGGTGCTATATGCTTCGGTGTATGGGGTACCTCGGGAATCGGTGATTCAAGATATCAAAACCTTGAAGCTACAGGCTGTGTAGACCTTATGGTATGCCCTCACGGACTTGAGGAAAAGAGGGTGGCTAAGGTCAAGGAGGATCTTTTAAAGGATCCCAACCGCGTGGCTTTAGTTCTGGCAAACTCCGCTCTTGAGATCAAGGACGGACAATATAGGATATATGCCGATCTTGAATTTACAGAGCACTTCGGCAGAGAGGTCATAGGTATGAAATATTGGGTAGAAAACGGAGAATTAAGATCCGAGAACCTCTTCTCCACCGACCTTACCTGGAGACCTCTGTCAGAGCTTGGATGTAATTAAATATAAAAGCTGTCACGAAAATTCGTGACAGCTTTTTAGATGTTTAGTCTATATGCTTAATAACCCGAAGAGAGCGTTAAGTGCGAAGCCCTTAGATTTCGGGAATTTCGATCTCGATCTCGCGACCAAGCTTAGCGGAACGAACGATACCGTCGATAATAGCCTGATTGTAGAGGATCTCTGAAGAAGGAACGGGAGCCTCACCGCCGTACTTAACTGCGTCGATGAAGGATCTCATCTTGTTTTCGAAGTTATCTATCTCGTTGTGCTTCATGGGGATCTCGGTGCAAACGGGCTCGCCTGCTACGTCGTGGTAGATCTTGAGGGGACCGCCGATAGAACCGTTCCAGCACTCGGTGGAGGGGATTCTCATGCTGCCCTTGGTACCCATGATAATTGTATCACCGGGGGTGTCAAGGTGCATATCCCATGCAATTCTGAAGTCAAGGATAACACCGTTATCAAGACGGATAAAGCCTGCACCGAAATCGTCAACGCCGAACTTCTGGGCATATTCGGGATGCTTGGGGTATGTAGCGGGATTGGTACCGAAGAAATTGGATGTGTAGCCTGTAACGGTAAGGGGCTTGGGATAGCCGATAGCATTAAGAACCATATCAAGAGAGTAGCAACCGATATCTGCAAGCGCACCGATACCTGCTGTCTCATCTTCAATGAAGGAGGTACCGAAGGGGGTAGGAATACCCTTACGTCTGCCGCCGCCTGTCTGTATGTAGTAAACCTGACCGAGCTCACCGGACTCAACGATCTTCTTAACCATCTTCATGTTCTCGTCGCAACGGGGCTGGAAGCCGATGGAGAGGATCTTACCGCTTCTTTTCTCTGCTCTGCAGATCTCAACCGCCTCTTCAAGAGTAACGCACATGGGCTTCTCAAGAAGAACGTTTAAGCCGTGATCAAGAGCATAGATTGCGCAGGGAGCGTGCTGACGGTTGTATGTACATACGCATACTGCATCGAGGTCGGGCTCGTTATCAACAAGCTCACGGTCGCTGGAATAGAAGCGGATACCTTCAGGCAGCTTCTTTCTTTGTGCAAAGGCCTCAGCCTTACCGGGAATGATATCTGCAAGAGCAACGATCTCAACGTCGGGACATCTCTTGAGGACTCCTGCGTGCGCCTCTGCGATCCATCCTGTACCGATGATACCTACTTTAACCTTTTTTGAAGTATCGATCTCGTTCTTTTCCTGATCGAATTTGAACTGATCAAGTATGTTCTGATTTTCTGACATTTGTCATTACCTCCGAGTTAAATGATGTATATATTTTATCAGTTATAATCTTAAATGTCAATGGATTTCGTACATTTAACAAGTTATTATTCACCATTATAATATTTCATAAAGTAACAAGAGGATGATATCAAAAAACATCTTCTTGTTACTTATAATTTAGTTACTCTAAATATTAGCCTTTACCGAACTTACTCAATAGTAATTGTCTTGATTCTCTGATCAACTAAGGGCTTATCCGAGAAGTTGGTCTTAACGCCTGCGATCTCATCCACAACCTCAATACCCTCAACTACGTGTCCGAATGCGGCATACTGTCCGTCAAGGAAGGTTGCATCTGCATGGCAGATGAAGAACTGGCTGGATGCTGAATCGGGGATCTGTGTACGCGCCATAGAGATAACGCCTCTCTTATGGGAGATGGGGTTATTTACACCGTTTGCTGCAAACTCGCCCTTGATCTCCTCCTCGCTGCCGCCCATACCTGTACCGGTAGGGTCGCCGCCCTGGATCATAAAGCCTGCTATAACGCGGTGGAAGATAAGTCCGTCGTAAAAGCCCTCCTTTACGAGCTTCTCAAAGTTTGCTACTGTAATGGGAGCTGCCTCGGCATTAAGCTCAAGCTTGATAACTCCGCCGTTTTCCATTTCGATTCTGATCATTTTTGTATCCTTCTTTCTTAAATTATTTGTTGAGATTTTCGTTTATTGCAGGATCTGTAGTCTCCATGGTAACCACACCCGTTTCGATAGCTGCGGTCTCCTCGGTATTTTCCTCTGTTTCTGCAATTTCGCTTGTGATACGGATAGTCTTAATAACTATATTCTCCAAAGGCTTATCGTTACCGTCTGTCTGTACCGATGCTATCTTATCAACGATATCCATTCCCTCTGTCACTATACCGAATGCGGCATACTGACCGTTAAGGGAGGGATAGTCTACATGACAGATAAAGAACTGGCCGGATGCAGAGTCCAGAGGAGTGGTCATTCTTGCCATAGAGATAACACCTCTTGTGTGTAAAAGGTTGTTCTCTATTCCGTTGGCAGAGAATTCACCTACAATGGAATCTGTTTCTTTATGATTGTTCGCGGTATCAAATCCTCCGCCCTGGATCATAAAGTCCTTAATAACGCGGTGGAAGATAAGTCCGTCATAGAAGCCATCCTTTGCGAGCTTAACGAAATTGTTTACAGTAACAGGCGCGATATCGGGATAGAGGTCAAGCTTGATAACTCCGCCGTCCTCCATCTCTATCTCTGCCTTGACTACGTTCTTGATCTTATCCTCGATTCCCTCGCCCTTGGGTGTAAGAGCCTCGGGATCGGCAGTTTCGGAAGGCTCTGTAGCCTTTTCACTGCTCTTCTTTGCTCCCTCAAGATAAATGGTATCGATAACAACGTCCTCGATGGGCTTATCACCTGAGTCAACCGAAACCGAAGCGATCTTATCAACCACCTCAATACCCTCGATAACCTCACCGAATGCAGCATACTGACCGTCGAGATGTGTGGAATCCTTATGACAGATAAAGAACTGACTGGACGCACCGTTCATATCGTTGTTTCTTGCCATAGATATGACACCGCGCTTATGGGAAAGGTCGTTCTCTACACCGTTTGCCGAGAACTCTCCCTTGATGGTCTTGCCCGAGCCGCCGAGACCTGTACCCTCGGGATCTCCGCCCTGGATCATAAAGTCCTTGATAACACGGTGGAAGATAAGTCCGTCATAGAAGCCGTCCTTAACCAGACCCTTAAAGTTCTCAACGGTAATGGGCGCGATATCGGGATAGAGCTGAACCTTGATGGTGCCGTAATCCTTCACCTCGATGACTGCTATATCTCCGTCGCCCTTATTCTTGTCCTTACAACCGACAAAGAGGGTAGAGAGCATTGCCAATACCATTAAAAATGCCAAAATTTTTTTCATTGTTAAATTCCTTTCTATATGAATTATTATATATATTTTTTATATAATATCTACGGGGTGATAAAATGGATCTTTTGCCACGCGCATTATGGGCACGTATCCTTGTAATATTCTGCTATATAATAATAGGAATACTTTCGCTGTATATTCTTTTTTCGAAGCTGTTTTCTATAGCGGCTCCCTTTATTATTGCCCTCGGAATAGGAAGATTATTGCAGGACCCGATAAACAAGCTAAACCGCAGATTGGGTATACCGAGACGTATAGTAGGCTTTATACTGACCCTTGTAATAATACTTTTCTTTATCTTTGTCAGTGTTCTTATAACCAATCAGTTCATCTCCGAAGCCCAGAAGATATTTTTACGGCTCAGCGAAAACGGAGAAAAAATAGTTTTATCCGTTCAGGAGTTGTTAAACGGCATTACAGAAAATTTTCCCTTTGTTTTTGAAAGGCTTGACCCTGACGTAGCGGTGGGAGCTGCCACGGAGGCTGTAAACAATATCGTTTCCTCGATAACCGCAGAGCTTGCCGATATCCTTACCGGAACCGTACGGTCTATTCCGGGTGTGATACTTTTTTTCACCGTTTTTATAATTGCGAGCTTCTATTTCAGCATGGATTATATGAATATGAAAAGGGGTATTAAAAAGCTTCTGCCCCTTCGTGCAATGAAGGGTGCCGTCAGGCTAAAGGACAGCCTTCGTACCACAGCGGTAAAATACGTCAAGGCATATTCTCTGATATTTCTGATAACCTTTGCCGAGCTTTTTATCGGCTTCATTATAATCGGGGTCGAGTACACCCTTCTTTTAGCGCTGGCAACAGCACTTTTAGACCTGCTTCCCGTTATAGGAACGGGAACCGTCCTTATTCCCTGGGCAGCTGTACGCTTTTTGATGGGGGACAGCGGCTATGCGGTAAAGCTTCTGATCCTTTTTGCGGTGATATCGGTAGTTCGCGAGCTTATAGAACCGAGGATAGTCGGAGGTTGTATCGGAATGCACCCTCTACTCACCCTTCTGTCCATGTATACCGGCTACAGACTATTCGGTGTGTTGGGAATATTACTCCTCCCGCCTGTCATTATGATAGTAAAAAATACCGTTGGCAGTATTACAAGCAAACCTAAAGATTATAATAACACAGATATTAAAAACAGTTGCTAACAAATTGAAAATTTTACCCCAAAAACGTCAACAGGGTTTTCTTAATATGAACAAATTATTAATTTTATCAATTTGTACATATTTTTCAAAAACCCTGTTGACAAATCGTTAAAGCCTCTATATAATAGTAGATGGTATTGATTTATCCACAATATATTGTGGTTTTAAATATCACTTTTGAACATTTGAAAGTTCCGTTATGCAGGTGTCATCAGGGCACCTCGAGGTCAAATTTCGGAATACCCAAAAAAGTGAGTACATAGGTTTTTGCCTATACGAAAACAGCGTCTAAAAGAGCCCGGGAAACTCTTTTAGACGCTGTTTTCTTTTATATATTAGGCATCTCTTAAAATGTACTCGATGACCGAATGACGGTTCTTTTTGCGCCATACTTCACTCCGAAAGCTTGAAATAGCGCTGCTATTCCTGCGCTTTCTCCTTTCGTCTGACACAAAAATCTCTCGTCCTCGGTCTATCGATTAATTTTAAGAGCTGCCTTTTCGTGCTTACCTCAAAATACACCGTATACCCGAATGACTCTTCTTTTTTCGCTTACTTCACTCTGGGTGGTATCTGTTCAAATTCAACGTTTTTGTCAATTATTTGTGTTATTCTTTACTAGCTTCTGAATTTAGGTATAGCTGTGTGTTTATGTATGCTTGTTATTACGAATAATCTCTCCTGATTATTATTTTTTTGTATTACTCATTAAAAGAAGGCTGACGTATCAGCCCTCTTTTGACAGATTATAAAATTCTATACGTTACAATTTAGCCGCGGTTTTCCTTGCTTTCTATCATATAGAAGAAGGGAGAGGTGGGGGAATTGATTATCTTAAACTGGGATATGCAGAGCTTGAAGCGTGATATCTGACTAAGCATCTCATAGAGAAGATTTCCCTCTACCGTTCCCTCGTCATGACCGGGATAAACGGCGATAAGTACGATACCGTCGGCATCAAGGAGGTCTATAGCCGCCTCTACCGCCAAAAGGGTGGAGTCACGCTTGGTGGTGATGCTCTTATCTCCGCCGGGAAGATAACCTAAATTGAAAACTCCCGCCTTGATCTTTTCCTTGATATGCTCCTTTGCGTTGGCATGGGAATCGTGGATAAGGATATAGTTTTTCGGTGCTCCGCTTTCCTCGAGAATTTTTGACGTAGATTCTACAGCCTGCGCCTGAATGTCAAAGGCATAGACCTTACCCTTTTCACCAACCTGCTGTGAGAGCCAGAGGGTGTCGTGACCGTTACCCATGGTAAAGTCTGCAACGGTATCTCCTTGCTTGATATGGGGAAGTAAAAATTGCTTGTGTAAAGTTAAAAGATCTATCATTTTTTTATACCTCGATAATTTTTCTTATACAGTAGCCCGCTATCATAAGCCCCGCGGAGGACGGTACGAATGAAATTGATGCAGGTGTTCTCATGCCGACCTTGACGGGCTGTTCCTCGCTGAAAAGCACCGTCAAATGCTTTATTCCTCTCTGAGACAGCTCTCTTCGCATTACTCTTGCAAGGGGACAGGTATGCGTTTTTGAGATATCGGCAATTTTGAGCTTCTCCGGATCTAATTTGTTGCCTGTACCCATGGAGGAGATGAGAGGAATATTCTGCTTATTTGCATATTCGGCTATCAAAAGCTTTGAGGTAACGCAGTCTATGGCATCTATTATATAGTCGGGCTTTGCTTTATCTATAATATCCGCTATATTCCCTGCATCTGCAAATTCGGATACGGAATTGACTCTGCATTCGGGATTTATATCGGCTATACGCTCCGCTGCCGCCTCGGTTTTTAACATTCCGAGGGTTGAATTAAGAGCTATTATCTGTCGGTTGAGATTTGTGAGATTAACGGTATCGTGATCGACCAGGGTAAGCTCTCCGACTCCCGCACGGGCAAGAGCCTCCGCAGAATATCCGCCTACTCCACCGATGCCGAAGATAAGCACCGAGCTTTTTTTCAGCCTCTCAACCGCTGCCTCTCCGATAAGAGAACGCTCGCGGTCCAACCAATTTTCCATAAATACACCTCGCTTTTGTTAACATTATACCATATAGTATACACTATTTCAATAGCAAGAAAATATTTATCTTGACACATAGAAAACTATTTGATATAATAAATTATTATTATTGATAATATTCAGGAGGAAATATATATGTCCGATAAGTTAAGAGTTGGCGTTGTAGGCGCTACAGGTATGGTAGGTCAGAGATTTTTGACCTTACTTGATAACCACCCCTATTTTGATGTTACAGTTCTTGCGGCATCCCCCCGTTCCGCAGGTAAGACCTATACCGAAGCGGTAGGCGAGCGTTGGAAGCTTGATATTCCCATGCCCGAATATGCTAAGGATATGGTAGTTATGGATGCTTCCGACGTTGAAGCGGTATCCGCCAAGGTTGATTTCATCTTCTGTGCAGTTGATATGAAGAAGGACGAGATAAAGGCCCTTGAGGAGGCTTATGCTAAGGCAGAGACTCCCGTTGTTTCCAACAACTCTGCACATCGCGGCACTCCCGACGTTCCCATGGTAGTTCCGGAGATCAATGATGAGCATCTTGCAGTAATCGAGGCTCAGAAGGCACGTCTCGGTACAAAGCGCGGCTTCATTGCGGTTAAGCCCAACTGCTCCATCCAGAGCTACGTTCCCATGCTTTCCGCACTCAGAAAGTACAATCCTACAAGAGTTGTAGTATCTACATATCAGGCTATCTCCGGTGCAGGTAAGACCTTTAACGAGTGGCCCGAAATGATCGATAATATCATTCCCTATATCGGCGGCGAAGAGGAAAAGAGTGAGCAGGAGCCCCTTAAGATCTGGGGTACAGTTGAAAACGGTGAGATCGTTAAGGCAAGCTCTCCCCTTATCACATGCCAGTGCATCCGTGTTCCCGTTACCAACGGTCACACCGCAACAGTATTCGTAGATTTTGAAAACAAGCCTACCAAGGAAGAGATCCTCAAGGCTTGGGACGAGTTTGAGGGTAAGCCCCAGACACTTAAGCTTCCCCACGCTCCCGAGAAATTCATTACATACTTTGAAGAGGACAATAGACCTCAGGCACATACAGACCGTGATATCTACGGCGGTATGGGTGTAACCTGCGGACGTCTCCGTGAGGATACCATGTTTGATTACAAGTTTGTTGGTCTCTCTCACAACACCCTCCGTGGTGCTGCAGGCGGTGCGGTTCTCATCGGTGAGCTTCTCTATGCAGAGGGTTACATTACAAAGAAGTAATAAACTGAAAGGACTTTCATAACGAAAGTCCTTTCAGACTGTCGAAAAAGTCGGTCGGACGTGTGAATTAAATAATTATAAAAAGTTTTATTCTCCCAAAAAGATTTTATAATAATTAACATCTGATACTCCAAACCAACTGAATAAGCATTCAAAAAGGGCTAAAACATCGAGTTTCAGCCCTTTTTTCACACTTTTCCGCGAAAAGCCTCACTACCGTACTTAGTACTCCTACGGAGACTTTTCACGAAAACCTACCATCCTCGTATAATATAGTCAGTAGTTATTATTGTATATTTGTAAGTATAATGCTACACTGTAAAAGGTGCTTGTGGATTGGTACTACCTTCCTACCGC
>SVTI01000057.1 GCA_015063855.1 Oscillospiraceae bacterium | reverse complement strand
AATACTCCGCCATGGAATCCGCCGAGGGTCAGGTCCAGCACCTTTCCTACTCCGCTACCTTCCCTCTGCTCCTCAACGTAAGCGAGCGCCCCACCTACTTTATGTCCCTGAAGGACAGCGCAGGTCTTGTTAAGATGTATGCCTTTGTTGACGTAGAGCAATATCAGATAGTGGGTACCGGAACTACGGTAGATGAGGCAAGAGAAAATTATATTACAAATCTCGGTAAAAATGATCTTCTCCCCAAGGAATCGGAAAAGAACGAGGAGATAGAGGGCGTGACCAAGGAAAAGACCGAAGCAGTCATTACACGCATCTCCTCCGCAGTAGTCGACTCCAACACCAAATACTATATCACACTCGAAGGAAGCGATGAGGTTATTATCGTTCCCGTAACCTGGTCGGATAAGCTTCCCTTTGCTGCTGTCGGCGACACCGCAGTTCTCACCCATACGATCACCGAGGTGCTCGACGAGGATGACAAGCCGGTAACCGAAAGAAAGCTTACCGCTATCGATATAAAATTTGCACAATAAGCGGGCGCCGGCCCGCTACGAATAATCGGGTATGAACCGAGCATAAGTCTGCTTCTTCAGTACCCGAGGTTACGCAATTTCCTATATTAACAAAAACGCACCCGAGATCGGGTGCGTTTTTAGCTGAAAAATTATTTCTTCTTCATTTCCTCAAGGATCTGAGTAAGGAGCTCTTCTGTAGTAGGCTTGGGATCCTCAGCTGCTGCCTCTTCCTCTTCCTTCTTCTTTCTCGCTTCCGCTTTTTCTCTTGCCTTGTTAATAAACTTAACAACGATAAAGATAATGAAGGCAATAATAATGAAGTTGATGATGGTAGCGATGAAGTTACCGATAGCGATCACGATACCGGGCTCAAGGGTGGGGTCTGCACCGGGTGCTTCGATTACGATATTCCACTTAGCAAGGTCAAAGTCACCGATGATCCAACCGATGAAGGGCATGATGATCTCGTTAACAAGGCTTGTAGTGATCTTACCGAAGGCTGTAGCGATAACAACACCGACAGCCATGTCGATTACATTACCGCGCATTATAAATTCTCTGAATTCAGCAAAAAATCCTCTGGTTTTTTTCATATTTTCCTCCGAAAAATAATATATTTTGTATTATTTTATCATATAAAAAATATTTTTGCAACGGGTATTGAAAAAAATATGAAAAATGATATAATAAATTGATTAAATTTAAATGGAGCAATTTTTCAGAATGAAAAAGAATTATCGTCTTACCATATTTGCCTGCTTTGTCGGTTATATCGTGCAGGGTATCATCAACAATTACACACCGCTGCTCTTCGTAACCTTCAATCAGACCTACGGAATCCCGCTGTCACAGATAGCACTCCTGATCTCGCTGAATTTCGGTGTTCAGCTTGCGGTTGACGCCCTCTGTGCTCTCATAATCGACCGTACAGGCTGGCGCGTTCCCATAGTATTAGCCCATGTGCTTTCCTTTATCGGTCTTGTATCTCTCGCCGTGCTTCCCAATATAATGGCAGATACCTTTACCGCTCTCATCATCTGCGTTACCATGCTCGGCATGGGTGGCGGTTTGCTTGAAGTGCTGGTAAGCCCGATAGTCGAAGCCTGCCCCACAGATAACAAATCGGGAATTATGAGTCTTCTTCATTCCTTCTATTGCTGGGGACACTGCGGAGTAGTAATAATCTCCACACTTTTCTTTGCAATATTCGGAATAGAAAACTGGCATATACTTGCAATAATTTGGGCTTCTGTTCCTTTTGTCAATGCAATCATTTTCACCCGTGCTCCATTGGCAGAGCATTCAGCCGAGGAAAAGGAATCCAACAGCTTCAAGGCTCTTTTCTCGGATAAGAGCTTCATTCTCTTTATAATCATCATGTTCTGTGCCGCCTGCTGCGAACTTTCGGTCGCACAATGGTCGTCCGCTTTTGCAGAAAAGGCACTGGGACTCACTAAGGCAACGGGAGATCTCTTTGGAACCCTCTTTTTTGCTGCACTTATGGGGCTTTCACGCGTTATATATACATATGTAAGCTCAAGGCGCGAAATATCACTTGAAAAAACGATTTTCTATAGCGGTATTCTCTGTGTTGCAAGCTATCTTGTAATATCCTTGTGTCCCATACCGATAATTTCCCTTATAGGTATAGGCATCTGCGGATTCTCGGTAGGCATGCTCTGGCCCGGAACCTTCAGCCTTGCGGCAGCAAACATCAAGGGAGGAGGAACTACTCTTTTCGCTTTGCTTGCGCTCTTTGGGGATTTGGGATGCGGTCTTGGTCCCTTTGTAGTAGGAAGCATAGCCTCTGCCGCAAATGATAATCTTAATATCGGTATACTTAGTGCAACCGCTTTTCCTATTATCATGTGCCTCTCATTGTTAATATTCTTCAAAAAGCGGGCGCCGGCCCGCTGCGAATGATCGGGTATGAACCGAGCATAAACCTGCTTCTTCAGTACCCGAGGTTACGCAATTTCCTATATATTAAAAAAAGAGGATGAAGTAATTTTCATCCTCTTTTATCATTACGCTTCAAAGCTGTTTGTTACGTCCTCCTCGAAGTGCGCCGCTGTCTCAGCACCGGAGCCGCCGTCAAATCTGGAGTTCTTCATATAGATAGCGGTTATCTTATTTTCGGGATCGACCCAGAAGTGTGTGCCGTAAGCACCGCTCCAACCGTATGCACCTACGGGAAGCCTCTTGTATTCATCGTTTACGATAACGCGCACACCAAGACCCCATCTTTCGCTATAGGGCATGAGCTCATGGGGAACATGGGGGGTTCCCATAGACTCGATAAGCTCTCTTGAGATTATACGCTTACCGTTATATTCGCCGTAGTTAAGGAGCATCTCGGCAAACTTGGAGTAATCACTCATGGTTGCCGCAAGTCCCGCACCGCCCATAAAATATGCCAGGGGCAGCCCCTCAAACATTCCGCCCACCGGGAAATCAACAGCCACAGCCTTACCGTCTACATAATCGTGCATGGGAACAAGACGTCCTCTCTGCTCATCTGTGGGGGTAAAGGTCGTATCATCCATGCCGAGAGGTTCGAGAATATTTTCACGGATAAAGACATTATATTCCTTACCGCTGACTATCTCGACCACTCTCGCAAGTACATCAAAGCCGAAGATAGCGCTGTAGAACTGCGCCGAGAAGGGCTCAAAGTCAAGGGCAGAACGGCTATAATGCTCTACTGCCTCACGAAGGCAGCTCTGCTCCTTCTCCCAAGTCATCTTGGAAAGTGCATAGTTACCTACATCACCGCTGCCAAGACCACTTGTGTGTGTGAGAAGATGAAGTATAGTGATCTCCTTCTCTGCATCACCCACGATTTCAAGTGCTCCTTCATTCATCTTACCGATCTTCATTTTGGCAAAGCCGGGAACGAATTTGGAAACCTTATCCTCAAGGTCGAGAAGTCCTCTGTCGATACAGATAAGCACCGCCGCCGCAGTAATAGGCTTAGTCATGGATGCCAGACGGAAGGCAGTCTTTTCGTTTATATCAAATCCCTCGGAGGAGAAATAATTTTTGTAAACGACCTCACCATCCTGCATGACCATAGCGGCACATCCGCCTACCATACCCGAGGCGATGTGTTCATTTATTCTCTTTTCGATATTTTCTTTGAGTAAAACCTTGTTAAGCTTTTTCATAATAATGCTCCTATAATTTGTATAAATATATAATATCACATATTTACTTTAAATGCAATATTATAAAATTCAAAATACCCTCTTGACAATCAAATAATATTATGCTAAAATATAAATGCAGTTAGCTATAGCTAACTCGATTTGTTTCAACATAATTATTTACTCCTTGTGAAATGCACCTTGTCGGGTGCTTAGATTTCACACCATTGGTTAGCATACGCTAACCAACCGAGATGCTGTATTTCATTGCAGTTATCCTCGGACAAGAAACCTTGCTCAAGGGAAGACGATTCCCCTTCCCTTGAGTATACCTTGTCATTTTATCTTTTGCAGTTACCTCCTGCAGAATATATTTAATATATCATATGTGAAGTAAGCCGAGACACACCTCCATGTTTCGGCTTACTTTATATAGCGTTTTCTTCTCCTTATTATTAACTCCCGATATTTTTTGATGTCTGTTGAAATTTCAACAGACTTTTTCCTTTATATATGATATAATATTAAAAAAATAATGAAAGAAGAATGAATGTTTTTCTTGACCTTATATAGATAATGTAGTATAATAGCCTTGTAACCTGAGGGCAAAGAATCATCTGAGCTAAAAGGTGCGTTATAGAACAGCATAGCCATAACTATACGCACCGATCGGGTGCGTATTTTTTAATTAACGGAGTATTTATGAGTACACGGGTAGCGGTAATGAGCATAATAGTTGAATCCCACGAAAGCGTGGAGCCTTTGAACTCCCTGCTTCATGCCTACGGTGAATATATTATCGGCAGGATGGGTATTCCCTACCGTGAGAGAAATATCAGCATCATAAGTATAGCCCTTGATGCACCCCAGGACATAATTTCCGCCCTTTCGGGCAAAATAGGAAAATTAGAAGGCGTCAGCGTAAAGACCGCCTATTCCGGAGTGATAAACGATGCAAAAGATAATTGATAAATTATATAACGAAAGATCCCTTTCAAGGGATGAATATCTCGCCCTTATAAAAGGCTTTTCCCCCGAAAATGCCGAAAAGCTTGCCGAGCTTGCAAGGCAAAGGGCAAAAGAGAGTTATCAAAACAAAATATTTATAAGAGGACTTATAGAAATATCTAATATCTGCAAAAACGATTGTCTCTACTGCGGCATCAGAAGAAGCAATAAAAATGCTGATCGCTATCGTTTAACAAAGGAAGAAATACTTGAATGCTGTGATGAGGGATATCCCTTGGGCTTCCGTACCTTTGTAATGCAGGGTGGTGAGGACAGCTATTTCAATGACGAGAGGGTATGCGATATAGTAAGCAATATTAAACGAATTTACCCTGATGTGGCAGTTACCCTTTCTCTCGGTGAGCGAAGCTATGAAAGCTATAAGGCACTAAAGGAAGCGGGGGCAGACAGATATCTTCTGCGCCACGAAACGGCAACCTGTGAGCACTACGCAAGACTTCACCCCTCCGAATTGACCCTTGGAAACAGAATCAGATGCTTAAATGACTTAAAGTCCTTAGGCTATCAGGTGGGATGTGGATTTATGGTAGAAAGCCCGTACCAGACGGAGGAAAATTTAGCGGCTGATCTTAAATTCATCGAAGAATTTTCACCCGAAATGTGCGGAATAGGTCCCTTCATTCCCCACATTGATACACCGTTTAGGGATGAAAAAGCCGGTTCTGCAGAGCTTACCTGCTACCTTTTATCAATAATCAGAATAATGAAACCGAATATACTCCTTCCCGCAACTACAGCTCTCGGCAGTATTGCCGAGGACGGAAGGCTAAAGGGTATCTTATCCGGAGCAAACGTTGTGATGCCCAACCTTTCACCGTATTCGGTAAGAAAGAAATATTCGCTATATAATAACAAATTACACACGGGTGCTGAATCAGCCGAAGCCCTTGATGAGCTGAAACGGCAGGTAGCCTCTATAGGCTATGAAGTAGTAACGGACAAGGGAAATTACAAAGAAATATAATTATCTAACGGGAAAGAATATCTGACCCAAAAGAAAGGAATTTTTACGACTATGGCAATTTACAATCCCAAATCATTAAAGGCAGAGGAATTTATCAACGACGCCGAAATCAGAGAGACCCTCGAATATGCAGAGGCAAACAAGAACAATATCGAGCTCATCGACTCGATACTTGAAAAGGCACGTCCCGTAAAGCAGGGAAACGGCTATACCTGTGCAGGCCTCACTCACCGGGAAGCATCGGTGCTTCTTGCATGTGATATTCCCGAGAAGGTTGAGGAGATATTCAAGATAGCCGAGGACATCAAGCTCAAGTTCTACGGCAACCGTATAGTAATGTTTGCTCCTCTTTACCTTTCAAACTATTGTGTAAACGGATGTGTTTACTGCCCCTACCACTTAAAGAACAAGGAGATCCCGAGAAAAAAGCTGACTCAGGAGGAGGTTAAGGCAGAGGTCATCGCCCTTCAGGATATGGGCCATAAGCGCCTTGCCATCGAGGCGGGCGAGGATCCCAAGAACAATCCCATAGAATATATACTTGAGTGTATCAAGACAATATACAGCGTCAATCATAAGAACGGAGCTATCCGCCGTGTCAATGTAAACATTGCGGCTACAACCGTTGAAAACTACCGCAAGCTTAAAGAGGCAGGTATAGGAACCTACATCCTCTTCCAGGAAACATACCATAAGGAAAGCTATCTCCAGCTGCATCCCACCGGTCCCAAGCATGATTATGACTATCATACCGAGGCTATGGACAGAGCTATGGAGGGCGGAATTGATGACGTAGGCTTAGGTGTACTCTTCGGACTTGAGCTTTATAAGTATGAATTTGCAGGTCTCATCATGCACGCAGAGCATCTCGAGGCTGTTCACGGTGTCGGTCCCCACACCATCAGCGTTCCCCGTATCAAGCGTGCGGCAGATATCGATCCTACCGTGTTTGATAATTCTATTGACGATGATACCTTTGCAAAAATAACTGCTTGTATCCGTCTTGCAGTTCCCTATACAGGAATGATCATCTCCACCCGTGAGAGTGAGCAGGTTCGTTCCAGACTTCTCAACTGCGGCATCTCTCAGGTCAGCGGTGCCTCCAGAACATCGGTCGGCGGCTATACAGAAAAGATCAGACCTACCGACACCGAGCAGTTTGACGTTTCCGACCAGAGAACCCTTGACGAGGTGGTTCGCTGGCTTATGGAAAACGGACACATTCCTTCCTTCTGCACCGCCTGCTACCGTGAGGGCAGAACGGGAGACCGCTTCATGAGTCTGTGCAAATCGGGACAGATAATCAACTGCTGTCATCCCAACGCTCTTATGACCTTGACCGAATTTTTGGTAGACTACGCAAGTGAGGAAACAAAGAAGGTAGGCTACGAGCTTATAGAGAAGGAGCTGGGCAAGATAACAGCGGAAAAGGTCCTTGCCATAGCAAAGAAGAATATCGAGGATATTAAGAATTCCAACCGTAGAGATTTCAGATTTTGAAGGGTTTCACCCTTCACCCATCCTTTTCGGGTATAACAGATAACTGTAATAGTTTGTTATTTGCCCGAAATAACATACTGAACAGAGGAAAATAAATGAGTTTAAATAATACCCCCTCGGGTGAAAGAATACATATCGGCTTTTTCGGTATGCGCAATGCAGGAAAATCAAGTCTGGTAAATTCCGTTACGGGACAGGAGCTGTCGGTGGTTTCCGCATACAAGGGGACTACTACTGACCCTGTAAAAAAGGCAATGGAGCTTCTCCCCTTAGGGCCCGTCCTTATAATAGATACTCCCGGTCTTGATGACGAGGGTGAGCTTGGCGAATTAAGAGTAAAGAAAGCCAAGGAAGCTCTCAAATCAACAGATATCGCAGTTCTGACCGTAGATTCGCAAAAGGGACTTTGTGAGCTTGACCGTGAGCTTATCGCAGATCTTAAAAAATCCGGGATACCCTATATTATCGCTTATAATAAAAGCGACATCAAAAAAATACGCACCGAGGCAGACAACGAAATTTCGGTTTCCACTCTGACAGGTGAAAACATTCGGGAGCTTAAGGAAAAAATAGCAGCCCTTGCTCCAAAAAAAGAGCTGAAGTATATAGTGGCAGATCTGATCGAACCAAAGGAAATTGTTGTTCTGGTTGTACCAATAGACGAATCTGCACCCAAGGGAAGAATAATTCTTCCCCAGCAGCAGACTCTTCGTGAGATCCTCGATACAGGCGCTATCGCCATGGTCTGTCAGGATGATGAATTGCCCGAAACGCTCAAGGCTCTTGCAAAAAAGCCGAAATTGGTAATAACTGATTCTCAGGTGTTCGGTAAGGTTTCAAAAATGGTTCCCGAAGATATCACCTTAACCTCCTTCTCCATACTTTTTGCAAGATATAAGGGAGATTTAGAGGAACTTGTTCGCGGTGCGGCAGCGCTCAAAGAACTCTGCAACGGTGACCGTGTGCTTATATCCGAAGGATGTACTCACCACCGCCAATGCAACGATATCGGAAGCGTTAAAATGCCGAACTGGATAAAGAAATTCAGCTCTGCCGAAATAGATATAACCCTTACAAGCGGCGGGGAGTTTCCCGAGGATCTCTCACCGTATAAGGTGATAGTGCATTGCGGCGGATGTATGCTGAATGAGGCGCAGATGAAATCAAGAATAGATGCCGCAAAGAAGGCGGGAGTGCCTATAGTAAATTACGGTGTGGCGATTGCCCACATGAACGGAATATTGAAAAAAACACTCGCACCCTTCCCCGAAATACAGAAAATATTGAAATGATATATAAAGAAAGGATCATATAAAATGACAGTTACAAAGGATATCAGATATATAGGAGTAAACGATCATGAGATCGATCTTTTTGAGGGTCAGTACGTTGTGCCCAACGGCATGGCTTACAATTCCTATCTTATTATGGATGATAAGATCGCGGTAATGGATACCGTAGATCAGCGTTTCACCCATCAATGGCTCGACAATATGGAAAAGGAATTAGGTGAGCGTAAGCCAGATTACCTCATTATCCAACACATGGAGCCTGACCACAGCGCAAACATAGCAAACTTCATGAAGAACTATCCCGACACCACTGTTGTTTCCTCTCAGAAGGCATTTGTCATGATGAAAAACTTCTTCGGCACCGATTTCGAGAAAAACAGAATAGTTGTAGGTGAGGGTGACACACTCTCTTTAGGTAAGCATACTCTTACCTTCGTTACCGCACCTATGGTGCATTGGCCTGAGGTTATAGTTACTTATGATTCATACGATAAGGTGCTCTTCTCGGCAGACGGCTTCGGAAAGTTCGGTGCTCTTGACGTAGAGGAGGACTGGGCTTGCGAGGCTCGTCGCTACTATATCGGCATCGTAGGTAAATACGGTGCACAGGTTCAGGCTCTTTTAAAGAAGGCTGCAGGCCTTGATATAGAAAAGATCTGCCCTCTCCATGGTCCCGTTCTTACAGAGAATTTAGGCTATTATCTCGACCTCTACAATACATGGTCCTCCTACGGTGTTGAGAGCGAGGGTATAGTTATTGCGTACACCTCCGTTTACGGCAACACAAAGAAGGCTGTTGAAAAGTTGGCAAACCTTTTAAAGAAAAAGGGCTGTCCCAAGGTTGTCGTCAACGATCTTGCAAGAGTTGACATGGCTGAGGCAGTTGAAGATGCATTCCGTTACGGCAGAATAGTGCTTGCAACCACAACCTACAACTCTGAAATATTCCCCTTCATGCGCGAGTTTATAAGTCACCTGACCGAGCGAGGATTCAAGAACCGCACCGTTGCATTTATCGAAAACGGAAGCTGGGCACCTACCGCGGCAAGAGTGATGAAGGGCATGCTCGAGGGGTGCAAGAACATCAATTATGCAAACACTACAGTAAAGATAATGTCCGCTCTTAACGAAGAAAGCAGCGCACAGCTTGAAGCACTTTCTGATGAGCTTTGTCAGGATTACCTCGCACAGAACGAGGATACCGCTGATAAGAACAATATGTCCGCGCTCTTCAAAATAGGCTACGGTCTTTATGTTGTAACCTCCAACGACGGCAAGAAGGATAACGGACTTATCGTCAACACCGTAACTCAGGTATCCGACAACCCCAAGCTTATCGCAGTTACCATTAACAAAGAGAATTATTCTCATCACGTGATCAAGCAGACAGGTAAGATGAACATCAATTGCTTAACTACAGATACTCCCTTCAAGGTATTTGAGACCTTCGGCTTCCAAAGCGGCAGAAACGTGGATAAGTTTGCTGATTGCACACCTCTGCGTACCGATAACGGTCTTGTATTCCTTCCCAGATACATCAATGCGGTTATGTCATTAAAGGTAGAACAGTATTTTGATATGGGTACACACGGAATGTTCATCTGCTCGGTTCCCGAGGCAAGAGTTATTTCGGATGCAGAATCCATGACCTACAGCTACTACCACGCGAACGTTAAGCCCAAGCCCGAAACCGAAGGTGTAAAGGGTTACGTTTGTAAGATCTGCGGTTACGTTTACGAAGGTGCGGAGCTTCCCGACGATTATATCTGCCCCTTGTGTAAGCATCCCGCGAGCGATTTTGAGAAAATTCAGTAATTAAATGTACAATATTTAACGCTCCCGAAAATCGGGAGCGTTCTTGTCATTACTCAAGACAACAACAGATATAAGCTTAAGAAAAGATATATCCGGAACGGATATTATCCAAAACCGAAAATAATTCTATTACGGACAATAGCCTATTCGGTCAATAACCAATCAGCCACATCCATGATCTTCACACCCTCGTACCGATATTCAGGATTTCTTGTGCGTGCAATCACCATTTTGGGATAAGCATCGTTGATTTTAAATAGCGGTGTAACCTCCCGTTCAAAGGTTTTTTCATCAGTGATGTTATCCGACACCTGAATATATATTTTCTCGTCACGCTTAATGGCAACAAAGTCGATTTCCGTTTTGTAGAGAACACCGGCATAGACCTCATAGCCTCTGCGCAGCAGTTCCATAGCAACAATGTTTTCAAGCACTCTGCCATAGTCCATGTTTTTGGTGCCCAGCTTGGCATAACGGAAGGTGTGGTCGCTCAAATAATACTTATCGTTGGAGGCAAGATATTTTTTACCCTTAATATCGTATCTGCGGACTCTGTAAAAAGCGAAAGCGTTACAAAGATACTGCATATACGAGCCAACGGTGGTATGATGGATCTTCTCCATAGCCTTACTCAGTGTGCCGGTGATGTTTCTTGCGGAAGAAAGGTTTGATACGTTGTCCATTAAAAAATCCACAATTCTATCCATTAACTGCGGATTACGGATTTTATATTTCCTTCGGATATCCCGAACGATCAATGTATCAAACACTTCGGCAATATAATCGTATTTTGCTTCCCTGTCTTTATAGAGGTAGGAGCCTGACATACCGCCTTCAAGCATAAACTTGTCAAAAGCGGCATATTTATCCGTATAACCGAAGTACTGCAGATACTCACCAAAAGAAAACGGATATACTTTAATTTCAAAGGTTCTTCCCGTAAACAGGGTTGCAAGATCGGAGCTCAGAAGAAACGCATTTGAGCCGGTGATGTAAATATCGAACTTTTCCGCAGCATGCAGACCGTTGATAGCTTTTTCAAAGTCGGCGCACATCTGCACCTCATCGATAAATACAAAGTTTTCTTTACCCTTAACATACTCGGAATTGATATGATCGTACAACGGGCGATATTCCTGCAGATGCTCATATTCGGGCAGATTAAAATTGATGTGAATAATATTGTTGTCGGGAATGTTTTCCTCGATATATTCCTTAAAAGCATCCATCAGCTTAGATTTGCCGCAACGGCGAACACCTGTAATCACTTTAATATCGGGAGTACCGATGGTATTTATCATTTTATCTAAATATTGTTTTCTTTTGATCAGCTTCATTTAAAATCACCTCGTATCATTATTATACCACAATTACGCACCAAAATCAATATTTTTTCAATATTGGCTAATACAATACTCTGTATAAATATTTTAACGCTCCCGAAAATCGGGAGCGTTAAGCATTTATTATGAATTTTTCTTTATAAACTCATCAACGTCAACTACGGTGCCTGTTTTTCTTGCTTCTTCAATAGCAAATACTATCTGGTGGCTGTAGTAGGATTCAGCGATCTCCGGAACACTCTTGCCGTCGTAGGAGCCTGTAAAGTAAGCGTAGAGATCGTCAAGAATACCGGTATCACCTCCGCCGTGACCGCCCTGAATGCCGTCACGAGCCTTAACCTCGACGGTGGTCTTTTCCTTGGTTTCAAAATCGTATACAGTGATAGGGCTTGAGCCGTCCATTGCCGCATGGAGATCACCCTTGGTGCCCATAATGTGAATGAATCTGCCGCCACGGTTAAATGCATTCATGGTGAAGGTTACGGTTACGTCATCCTCATAGAGCATGCTTACAACCTGATGGTCAACAACGTTGTTATCGCACTTGTAAACACACTTACCGTACTGAGTATTGCGAAGAGCGTATTCAACATCCTCGTCGGTAGGCTCTACCTTATGGGTAGAGGTAGAACGGAACCAATGGTTCTCCTTATCCTCAATATACAGCTTGGGAGCGTAGTAGGGACATGTGTCCTGCTTGGGACAGCCGTCTAAACAGTAATCGGGAGCACCCTCGGGAGCGTTCTTTGCAGTAAAGAATGAAAGATTACCAAAGGACTGAACCTTTAAGCACTTTTTACCGATAAGCCATGTGAGAATATCAATATCGTGGCAGGACTTCTGGAGAAGCATATCAGAGCTACGCTCAGCATTACCCCAGTTACCTCTTACAAAGCTGTGGGTCTGATGTATGTTACCAACGCCCTCTTCATGGTCGATGGACATGATCTGACCGAGTGCGCCTTTATCGATCTGATCCTTAATGGTATTGAATATATCGGTATAACGAAGAACGGTACAGATAACTACCTTTCTGCCATGCTTCTCTGCAGCCTCGGTGATACCCTTGCACTCCTCGTATGTAGGAGCGATGGGCTTCTCAAGAAGAAGGTCATAGCCTGCCTCGATTGCCGCAATAGCAGGAGCATAGTGAACCCTGTCCATTGTTGCAATAACCGCAAAGTCAGCGATCTTTCCCTTTTCAAGAAGGGGAGCCCAGTCGGTAAAGCACATATCATCGGGAAGCTTATGCTTCTCCTGTATGTAATTACGACGGTCGTCTATAGGCTCAGCAACAGCAACAACCTGAAATTTATCAGCCATGTGTCTTCTCATGATATTGGTATAGGTCTCGCCGCGGTTACCCGCACCTATAAGTATTGCAGTTAATTTTTTCATAACGTCCTCACAAAAATAAAATACATTATTTATATAATAAACTTATTTTTAATGATTGTCAAGTATGTAAACAAAAGAAAACAGCCCTTTCAGGCTGTTTCTTTTATTTGCATAGTTATACCGTATTAAGTTATAAGAAATGACCCGTTGCCCGGGTATAAGGGTCTTATATCTAAAATAATATAATTATGAGTTCTTAGCTTACTGCTGTTTCATAGCAGCATAACACTCGCTGCAATAAACAGGACGGTCATTGCTGGGCTGGAAGGGTACAACCGCTTCCTTACCGCAGTTCGCACAAACAGTAGTGAACATCTCTCTCTGAGTCTTGGCAGCGGCCTTTCTTGCATCACGGCAAGTCTTGCATCTCTGAGGCTCATTCTGGAAACCTCTTTCTGCATAGAACTCCTGTTCTCCTGCTGTAAATACAAACTCCTGTCCGCACTCCTTGCAAACTAAGGTCTTGTCTTCGTACATTGGTCTTTACCTCACTTAAAAAATAGTAATATTTTAGCCCGGGACGGACTTAAACCGTCATCTTACACAAGTACGCTCTGTTTGAGCTACTCGGGCATATTGTCGCTTTTAAATTTCGTTCGGATTCTTGTCAGAGCATTATCTACAGACTTTCTGCTCTTACCGAGCTTGGCGGCTATCTCGTTATAACCGTCACCACTTAGATACAAAAGGAACACGGTGTTCTCAAAGGGTGTCAGCATAGACTTAGCTCTTCTTATCCTCGAAAGAACGTCCTCCTTACGAAGTACGTACTCCTCAGGAGATGCCCCCGATCCACTTTCCTCTGAATGTACAATATCGCCATCCGGAATTTCTACGGCTTTTACACGGCGAAGCTCGGATATTAACTTATTTCTGATACATATATCCGCATACAACCCAAACGTTACCTTTCTGTCAACCTTTTCATAATCGTAGGACATAGCGGCATCATATAGGGCTATACTTGAAAGTTGCTCTATCTCCTCTGCCTCAAGGCTGCCTATAAACTCTGCAACCTTAGAGGTAATAAGAGGCTTGTACTGCTGATATAAAATATCAAACGATTTCTCATCTCCGCTCCTGACGTTTGACAGTATGAGCTGAAGATCGTTCTTCTGTGTATCCAAATATAATCCTCCTACATTAGAGGTAATATTATTATAGCAATATTAACGAAATATGTCAACAGTTTTTCCTATTTTTGCACTAACCATGAATATTTATGTAGCATTGCACAAAATAACCTCTGTTTTTTTATGCCATATAACGGAAAAAACGGGAACCTCCTACAATTCCCGTTTTTTATAGTCATTTAAATTCATAAATTTTGTGCAATACGCTAACTCATAAAATAGTTTATCTGTCCGCTGAGCATAGAAAGTATTGCACGATATACGCTCTCAGGATCGTTTCTTAGATTTCTATCCATCTGTTCAAGCTGCTCTCTGTTTTCACAGAAGAGCTCCAATGAGAAAACGGTCCTGCCCTTTTCTGTAACAGTAAAGAAAAGTCTGTAGCCACCCTCAGTCTCCCTAACACGGACACTCAGTTCAGCTCCTCTCTGATCAAAGGAAAGGAGCCTTGCGGCAGAAGCGAGAGCAATTCTCTGAACACCGGGTATAAGCATATAGAGAAGGTTATCCGCGACATTAATGCCTCGCTCGGTTATCATAAAGCCCTGCGTACCGTCGAGATCTACAGGCTCAATATTCCCTGTATCAAGAAGCTCGGAAAAGCATTCTGTAAAGTCGAAAGCGCTTACAGGCTCATCAGCGGTGATAGTATCGTTAAGCCTCTGATAGCTGACGGGATAACCGATATTTTTCATTACATATAATATATAGACCTTTATCTCAGTCTTCTTCTGTAACGGTGCTTGCATTTATAAACTCCTTGGATGTTTAAAATAAGGGTTGCCGAGATATCAAGGCAACCCTTACAGTTAAATTATAAATTATTCGGGAAGTACAACCTTATATTTGTCCTCGTTTGAGAGCTTTGCCTTAGTAAAGGTTACTGCTCCAAAATATGTAGTATCAAGATTCTTAAGATCCTTGGATCTTACGTAAGCATTCTGATATACGAACACGGGAACTGCAGGCATAAGCTCTGCAAGCATTTCCTCTGCCTGATGGAGAAGATCGGAACGCTTGGATGCACTCTTTTCTTCAAAGGCTCTTGCAATAAGCTTGTTGTATTCCTCGTTGTCAAAGCCGGAATAATGAGGCTTAGCTGCATAATCGTTCTCAACGTCGATCATACCGGAGAATTCCTTTGCATAGGGAGCAAGGTTTCCGAAAGCATAGGCTGTAAGCATCTGCTGGTCAACTGCGATAACATCGAAGTCACCCGTCTTATATGCTTCGTAGAAGAGATCCTGATACTGAACGTACTCAAGCTGATCCTTCTCGATATATCCCTTTTCAACTACAGATACCTCAAATCCAAGCTCTGCCCATGCTTCTGCTGCATAGTTTGCAACTGCGAGAGCCGTAAGGTCACCTGTACGTACCGTAATATCAAACTTCTTTTCCGAGACCTTACCAAGAAGAGC
Organism: Oscillospiraceae bacterium; assembly: GCA_015063855.1. GTDB lineage: Bacteria > Bacillota > Clostridia > Oscillospirales > CAG-272 > RGIG7300. Next base: position 2,287 of record SVTI01000057.1, on the reverse strand, counting down.
CTTAGCGCCCTCAACATCCGCCTTTGAGGAGATGAGAGCCTTGCCGTTTTCACGGAAGCTATCGCCGTTCTTTGTATCGAATACGCCTTCGGGGATGAAGCCCTCGGCTGCCTCTGCATAGTTAACCATCTTAACGATCTCATCTCTGTCGAGAGCCATGGAGAGAGCCTTTCTTACATCCGCATTATCGAAGGGTGCCTTGGTTGTATTGAAGATATAGGTATGTGTATTAAGAGTGGGAAGTACGTTTGCATCCTTAATCTCACCGGAACGTGCGATGTTGCTGCTGAACGCGAGGTTTACGTCTGCATAATAATCGTCATCCTCGTTAGCATTGTTGGTGAGATATTCGGGAGCATTGAAATATACAAGAAGTCTGAAGGGAGAAACCTTGGAATCAAGGAAAACAGCCTTTTCTGCATTTCTGAAATAATGAACGTTACGCTCAAGGGTCATAACGTTACCGGAGGTCTCGTAGATCTTAACGTAGAAGGGACCGTTGGTAGCCATTGTAACGTAGCTTGTAGCCCAGTTATCAAGTCTGGATACCTTATCGTCACGAAGAGGAACGAGCGCAGGGCTAGCCGTTACCTCGATAAACTGCTCGATATCGATTTCTCTCTCGAACATAACCTGAAGGGTCTTTGTACCAACCGCAGATACACCGAGATCGTCGATAGACTTCTCACCTGTCTTACAGTCTCTTGCATTCTTTATATCATAGAGAAGAGCCGCAGCGGGACTTTCAAAGTCGGGCTGAATAAGTCTCTTCCATGCAAAAACGAAATCATTTGCATTAACTCTTCTGCCGTCGTTCCACTTTGTTTCGTTAAGCTGGAACTCACAGATAAAATTACCGTCTCTGTCCTTATAGGTCTCGTAGCCCTTTGCCATAGCTTCAACGGGCTTGCCATCCTCATCGAGAACATAGAGTCCCTCGAAGAGTAAGGAAAGAAGCTTGGTAGCACCGTCATCAAGATATGCGAACGCGGGATCAAGATTGTATACCGGATCGGATAAGAAGATCGGTATCTCAACACCCTTGTAATCCGACGTTGTACGTATACAGGATGTAAGCGATACAGAGAGCATTACCATGCAGAGTAAAAGAGCTATTATTTTTTTCATTAGGTACTTCCTCCTGAATAATTACCGATAATGTAGTCACATAATTTATTATATATCATTGTATTATATTTTTCAAGGACATTTCATTAGAATTTTTAAATTTTTCATATATTTATCGACTTTTTTTCCAAAATGGTCGCGCAAAGGAGAAAAAATGGAAGAAAACAGAGGTTTTATACGTACAGATTTAGCGCAGGAATGCCGAGAGGCATCGGGAATGAGCGAGATTAAAGGAGTTAAGTACATCGAAAAGGAGGAAAAGGGCTTCAGAATATTATACATGGAGATCGAAAACGAAGAGGCAAGCCGTATCATAGGAAAGGATATGGGAAGGTACGTCACCGTAGAAACGGGAAAGATATGGCTTTTGGATGAAGCCCGAAGGGACGGGCTTCGGGATATATTGGTCAAATATATAGACAAGCTCTGCGGTCAGGCAAATTCGATTCTGGTGGTTGGTCTCGGAAACAGAAGTATTACCTCAGACGCCTTAGGTCCGAAAGCTGTAGACAAGCTGCTCGTGACCCGTCACCTAAGGAGTCTTGCCCCGGAGCTGTTCGAGTCTATTTCCCACAGAGAGATATCTGCGTTATGCCCGGGAGTGGTGGGACAGACGGGAATAGAGACCTTTGAGTTGATACGGGGTGCAACAGAAAGCGTTAAGCCCGACCTTGTCATAGCTATAGACGCCCTTGCCGCAAGGAGCGTTGACAGATTGGCATCCACTGTCCAGATATCGGACAGCGGTATAGCGCCCGGCTCAGGTATCGGAAACAGACGCAGAAGTATAAACAAAGGCTCTCTCGGTGTCCCCGTTCTTGCCCTTGGAATACCTACCGTGGTGGATTCTGCAACTCTTGTCTACGATGCCCTTGAAAGAGCAGGTATAGTTAAGATAGACGATTCGCTTACAAAGGTACTTGAAAATTCAAAAAGCTTTTTCGTTTCGCTTAAGGAAAGCGACACCGCCGTGGAGGAAAGCGCACATCTTCTGTCCGAAGCATTAAATACACTTTTCTCACTATAGGGTGAACATTCAAACCCGAACCCGCCGCAAAGCGTGATATTTTGGTGCTTTTTGCTCCGCTCGCGCTTGCAAGGCGGCAAGCATTACTACGCACGATCGAAACAAAAATCCCTCAAAATCTCATCGCTTTGC
>SVTI01000056.1 GCA_015063855.1 Oscillospiraceae bacterium | reverse complement strand
TATCGGTAAGGAAGGTGCCCTTGATACCGAGGAGCCTTCCGTGACGTGCGGCACGGCGAAGAAGTCTTCTGAGAACGTAGCCGCGACCTTCGTTTGTGGGAACAACACCGTCACAAACAAGGAATGTGGTGGAACGGATGTGGTCGGTTATGATACGAAGGGAAATGTCCGCATTCTTGTCCTCGCCGTACTTAACTCCCGCCTTCTCGCTGATAGCGGTCATGATGTTCTGAATGGTGTCTACCTCAAAGAGGTTGTTTACACCCTGCATAAGGCATGCAAGTCTCTCAAGGCCCATACCTGTGTCGATGTTGGGGTTAGCAAGGGGAGTGTAGTTACCTTCGCCATCACCGTCAAACTGTGTGAATACGAGATTCCAGAATTCCATGAAGCGGTCGCAGTCGCAGCCGGGCTTACAATCCTCGGAGCCGCAACCAAACTCAAGTCCGCGGTCAAAGTAGATCTCGGAGCAGGGTCCGCAGGGGCCTGAGCCGATCTCCCAGAAGTTATCCTCCTTACCGAGACGTACTATATGGGAAGCGTCAACACCGATCTCCTTATTCCAGATATCGAATGCTTCATCGTCGTTTTCGTATATTGTAACCCAGAGGCGGTCAACGGGAAGCTCAAGCACTGTGGTGCAGAATTCCCATGCCCAATGGATGGCTTCGGTCTTGAAATAGTTACCGAAGGAGAAGTTGCCGAGCATTTCAAAGAATGTGCCGTGACGTGCGGTATAACCGATTCTTTCGATATCGGGTGTACGGATACACTTCTGGCAGGTAGTCATACGACGGCGAGGAGGCTCTTCCTCTCCTGTAAAGTACTTCTTTAAGGGTGCCATACCTGCATTGATAAGCAGAAGAGATTTATCGTTGATAGGCACAAGGGGAAAGCTCTTGTGTCTTAAGTGTTCTTTGCTTTCAAAGAAAGAGAGATATTGTTCACGCAGTTCATTAAGACCTGTCCATTTCATAAATAAGTTCCTCCGAAATGAGTAATTACATCTAATAATTATATCAACTTTTTTTTCATATGTCAATATTTTATTGTAGTAATTACAAATATATAATAAAAATAAATAAAAATGAGAAAATATGTTGAAATTATTAAAAAAATATGATAATATTATAATATTATTGAATTTTTAAAGATTTAGGATTCTTTTTGCATTTTCAAAAAGAATTTTGTTCTTTTCTTCGGTTGTTAAAGGCATATTGCAGAGTGATTCAACGTATTTCGGCTGAGATGCCCAAGGGGAATCTGTAGCGAAGAGGATGTTATCGGCGCCGTGCTTACGAATAAGACTGATTATCTTTTCGGCAGGTATACGGTCAAGCATAGCCGCAGTATCGAGATAAAACCGCTTTCCTGCGATCATATCGATGACCTTGTCGGTCTCATCGAGACTTCCCAAATGGGCTAAAATAAGGTTTGTCTTTGAAGGCTGCCTTCCTTCGTATACCTTGACATACATATCGAGAATTCGCTCGGGTGTGGCTCTCACGACCTCAGGAAAAGCAGGGTCAAGACCTGCATGGGTTACGACGTACAGATCAAGCTTGACACAGTGCTTAATGATACGTATGTATCTTTCGTCGTTGATGAACGTGCCTTGGTAATCAGGGTGTATCTTGATTCCCTTAAGACCGAGAGACTTGATATAATCGAGCTTTTCTTCGGGATGTTCGCATTCGGGGTGTATACCTGCAAATGAGATAATACCATCCTTACCGTTTGTTTCATGAGCATATTTATTTACGGTGTCAAACTGCTTTGCGCTTGTCATTACGGGAAGGACAACGGATATATCTATTCCGGCATTTTTCGATGAATCCTTCAATCCCTGGAGAGTGCCGTTGGTATTGGCCTTTGTACCGTGAGCTTCGAGAAGTGTTATGGTACGCTCGGCTATCTTATCGGGAAAATTATGGGTATGAAAATCGATTATCATTTTTCAGGTCCTTTCAGTATGATAATCCCATTTTATAATACTTTAACACCTTTTTCAATATAATTACGCAAAAAATATATAAATAAAAATAAAACAGCAATGAAATCAGTAAAGGATATAACAATGATGAAAAAAGAACTTATGATTGGTAATGCCGCTGTTGCCAGAGGTCTCTATGAGGCAGGATGTACCTTTGTTTCCAGTTATCCCGGAACACCCTCCACGGAGATTACAGAATTCGCGGCGCTTTATGATGAAATTTATGCGGAATGGGCACCGAATGAAAAGGTTGCGATGGAGGTTGCCTTTGGTGCATCTCTTTCCGGCAAGCGTTCCTGCTGTTGTATGAAGCACGTTGGACTTAACGTCGCTGCCGATCCTCTTTTCACGATGGGTTATACGGGTGTAAATGCGGGTCTTGTTATCTGTGTAGCGGATGACCCCGGTATGCATTCCTCTCAGAACGAGCAGGATTCCCGTCATCATGCGATTGCTTCCAAGATTCCCATGATCGAGGCAAGCGATTCGATGGAGACTATCGACTATATCAAGAAGGCTTACGATATCTCCGAAAAGTACGATACCCCCGTGCTCTTCAGAACCTGTACACGTATCGCCCACTCCCAGAGCATAGTTACGCTTGGCCAGAGAAATGCTGTAGAGGATAAGCCTTACGTAAAGGATATGGATAAGTACATAATGATGCCTGCTAAGGCTATCAAGCGTCATCCTATTGTTGAGCAGAGAACTCTCGATCTCGTAGCTTTGGCGGAAACCGACTATATCAATCGAGTTGAAAAGGGAACCGATAATAAGATCGGTATTATAACTGCAGGCAGTGGATATCAGTATGTTAAGGAAGTAATGGGAGACAGTGCAAGTGTACTTAAGTTAGGTATGCTCAATCCCCTTCCCGTGGAGCTTATCAAGAGCTTTGCCGCTTCTGTTGAAAGAGTAATCGTTGTTGAGGAGCTTGATCCCATCATCGAGAATCATTGTAAGACAATAGGAGTAGATGTAGAGGGTAAAAATCTTTTCAGCCTTATGGGTGAGTTTACTCAGAAGACCGTTGCTAAGGCTCTCGGTGTATTCGATAATAAGTCTGTAGCACTTGACGAGGCTATTCCGGTACGTCCTCCCATGATGTGTGCGGGCTGTCCTCACAGAGGCATCTACTATACTCTCGCGAAGAATAAGTGTACCGTTTTAGGCGATATCGGCTGTTACACTCTCGGTGCTCAGCCTCCGCTCTGCGCTATGGATATGACCCTCTGTATGGGTGCATCCGTTTCGGGTGCTCACGGTTTTACAAAGGCAGATCCCGAAAAGGCTAAGAAGACTGTAGCTGTTATCGGTGACTCTACCTTCATGCATTCGGGTATGACCGGACTTGTAAACGTAAGTTATAATGCTTCAAATACAACAACCATTATTCTTGACAACTCTATCACAGGTATGACAGGTCATCAGCAGAATCCCACTACAGGCTACAATCTTAAGGGTGATGTTGCGGCTAAGGTTGATCTTGAGGCTCTCTGTCATGCTCTCGGCATCAACAGAGTTACTGTAGTTGATCCCTATGACCTTAAGGAATGTGACAGAGTATTAAAGGAGGAATTGGCGGCCAAGGAGCCTTCGGTTATTATTTCCCGCCGTCCCTGCGTGCTTCTTAAGTATGTTAAGCCGAAGAAGGCACTTGTAGTAAATAATGATAAATGTAAGAGCTGTAAGGCTTGTATGAAATTAGGCTGTCCTGCTATAAGCATGCACGACGGCAAAGCGGCAATTGATGCAACTCTCTGTGTAGGCTGTGACGTATGTCAGCAGCTCTGTCACTTTGATGCAATAGAAAAGGCGGGTGAATAATAATGAAGACTACCAATGTAATGATTGTAGGCGTAGGCGGACAGGGTTCGCTTCTTGCAAGTAAGCTCCTCGGCAAGCTCCTTATGGGTGAGGGCTATGACGTTAAGGTTTCCGAGGTTCACGGTATGAGCCAGAGAGGAGGCTCTGTTGTAACCTATGTCCGTTTCGGTGAAAAGGTATACTCACCTATTATCGATGAGGGTGAAGCGGATTATATCATTTCATTTGAAAAGCTTGAGGGCGCAAGATATATAAGCTCACTTAAGGAGGGCGGTACTCTTGTTGTTAATACTCAGCAGATCGACCCCATGCCCGTTATTATCGGAAGCGCTCAGTATCCTGAGGATATTCTCGATAAGGTTGAGGATAAGGGAGTTAATGTTGATAAGCTTGATGCTCTCGCACTTGCGAATGAAGCAGGAAGCTCTAAGGCTGTTAATATAGTTCTTATGGGCAGACTTGCAAAGCATACAGATATTCCTTATGAAAAATGGATAAACGCAATCGAGGCTACAGTTAAGCCTGCATTTGTTGAGCTTAATAAGAAGGCATTCGAGCTTGGCTATAACAGCTGAACAGTATAATTAGTAAATATTAATAGAATCAGGAGAAAGAAGAATGGGAATTGAACGTCTTTCGGAATTTTGGCCCGAATGGCAGGTTACCGACCTTCTCGGCGAAGGATCCTTCGGTAAGGTGTATAAGGCGGAGAAATCGGATACAGCACTTACCTCCTATTCCGCTATAAAGGTCATCAGTATACCCAACAGTCAGGCTGAGATACGTTCGCTTTATGCAGAAGGTATGACCGATGCAGATACTACCGCATATCTTGAGGGTGTAGTTTCCGACTTTGTCAACGAAATTAAGCTTATGGAGAACCTTAAGAGTGCGAGTAATATCGTTACTGTAGAAGATTATAAAATACTTAAGAAGAATGACGGTATTGGCTGGGATATCTTTATCCGTATGGAGCTTCTTGAATCATTTGAAAAGGTGATGGCAAAGAAGACTCTTTCTGAGGATGAGGTCATCAAGCTTGCCATTGATCTGTGTACAGCCCTTGAGGCTTGTGAGAAGGATAACATTATCCATAGGGATATCAAGCCTGCTAATATTTTCGTGTCAAGATTCGGCGATTATAAGATAGGAGACTTCGGCGTAGCAAAGGAATTAAGTAAGACAGTAGGTAATATGTCCTCCAAGGGAACTTTGAGCTATATGGCACCCGAGGTGGTTCACGGTCAAAACTATGATGCTACTGCAGATATCTATTCTCTCGGTATAGTGCTTTATGCACTTCTTAACAATAACCGTTTACCCTTCCTTGACCCGAATTCTACTCAGATCACGTATAATGACAGACAGGCTGCCTCCGAGAGAAGACTCTCGGGCGAGCCTCTGCCCAAACCCTGTAACGCTTCAGGTGAGCTTGCAAGCATCGTTCTGACTGCGTGCTCCTACGACCCGAAGAGACGTTTTAAGAGACCTGCGGCAATGAAGAATGCCCTTCTTGCCTATAAGAATTCAAAAAGCGGTGTGTTCGTTGCCACGGCAGCTCCAAAGCCTGCATCTGATTATGATGCTACTCTCTCTGCGGCGAATTCTGTCAACAGAAATACACAGACCAATAATCCATCGGTAAAGGCTGAAGCACCTAAGAGCGTAAAGTCTCCAAAGGCTAAGAGATCGGGTAGAAAGACCGGTGTTATAATAGCTGTTGCGTTGTTGGTCGTTGCAATCGCGGCGGCTTGCGTATTCGTTCTTCCCGGACTTCTTGATAATTCATCGGATGCAGTTGATAATGATGATGAAAAAACAGAAGAAAAGAAGGAAAGTGACGAAAAGGATAATGACGAAAAGGATGATAAAGAGACTGTAAAAGAGGGCATTGAATGGTCTTGTGACGGTGACGTTTTCACCGTAAGCGGAATCGGTCCCATGACAGATTTTGCTAAGCTTGACGACGTCGAATGGAAGGAACTTCAGGATAAGGTTACCGAGGTTATAATCGAGGAGGGTGTTACCTCTGTCGGTGACAGGTCCTTCAGTTACTTTGAAAATCTCTCAAAGGTAACCCTTCCCGAAACCCTTGAGCGTATCGGTGATTTTGCATTCTTTGAGTGTTCAAATATCAATGAATTAATCATTCCTGATAAGGTTACGTATATCGGTGAGCGTTGCTTTACATATTGCGGCTCTCTTTCAAAGGTCAATATTCCCAAGGGTGTCGAGGAGATAAAGGAAAGCACCTTCGACGGCGCATCATCCATTACTACTCTGGAAATACCCGATACTGTTACCAAGATAGGTAAGAACGCATTCTATAACTGCTTTAATCTTACCGCATTGACTTTACCCGATTCGATTACTTCTATTGGCGAGAATGCATTTATGGGATGCAGTAAGCTTGTTATTTCCTGCAGTAGTGGTTCAACGGCAGAAACCTATGCCAAAGACAATGATATCGCCTTCAAGATCGTTGTGCTTGAGGGATCAAAGGTCGATACCGAGCCTATAACCGGCCAGACTACCTGGGATCTTACCTCCGGTACCTTAACCATCGGAGGTGTTGGTGAAATGGATAACTACTCCTGGGGTACAGATATTCCGTGGCAGGCAAGCCGTGAGGAGATTAAAACGATAGTTATTGAAAGCGGTGTTACCTCTGTTGGTGATTACGCATTCGAAAGCTGTACCAAGGTTACATCGGTTACAATACCAGATACAGTTACCTCGATCGGTAAGAGAGCGTTTTATGACTGTGAATCTCTTACATCCCTGACATTACCTGATGCAATTACCTTTATAGGTAATGGTGCATTCTATTTCTGCGACAAGCTCACCTCTGTAAATATTCCCACGTCGGTCAAAACTATCGACGAGGATGCCTTCAATTATTGTAAGGCTATAACCGCACTCACTCTTCCCGAGGGATTGACAAAGATAGGTGCGAGTGCATTTGAGAGCTGTGAGTCCGTACAGAGTATAGCTGTTCCTTCTACGGTTACCGAAATAGGTGAATCTGCTTTTCAAGGTATGTACGCCCTTACTTCTTTAACTGTTGCGGAAGGTAATACTGCTTATACGTCAGAAAATAATATTCTTTACGATAAGAATAAGACTACCGTTTACGCATATGCACTTAACTCCATGACTACATCGATCACAATACCCGCAACGGTAAAGACAATAAGCGATCAGGCATTCTATCATGCGGAATATCTTACCTCGGTCGTTATTTCAGAGGGGGTTGAATCGATCGGATTTTATTCCTTCGGTGCATGCAGAAAGCTTGCTTCGATCACGCTTCCTTCTACTCTTGTGACGATAGGAGACAATGCGTTTAATTACTGCGAGGCTCTTAATTCTATCACATTCCCGTCCGCCCTTGTCTCAATAGGCGAAGAGGCGTTCTACGACTGTAATTCGCTTACTACGGTATCCATACCTGCCGGTGTTACACATATCGGTATCGGAGCATTCTATTATTGCGATAAGTTGACTGCGATCAATGTTGATGCTGCAAATACGATGTATACCTCCGTAGACGGCGTACTCTTTAATAAGGATAAGACGATAATGCTGGCATATCCCTCGGGTAAGCCGGGAGATTCATACGTTGTTCCCTCAACGGTAACGGCAATCGAGAAGTATGCGATATACTTCCCTAAGAATCTTTTAAAGCTGACGATCCCTGCATCCGTTTTGGTTATCGACGATTATGGTATCGTTATTTATTCATGGAGCGATGTGAAATTTAAGATAATAGCTCCTGCAGGCTCTGTGGGTGAAAGCTTTGCTATCACAAACGAGTTTGATTATTCCAACAGTTAAATATTAATATAATTCAAAACGCGGTACAAACTCAACGTTTGTACCGCGTTTCATTTATATCTCTTGATAAAAGCCCAATACAGCATTTTGCAGTCGGCAAAGCTGCGGGAATTATTGATGAAAAACATCTATATAATCTTTGGTTTTATTGAATTTCATTTTTGATATATTCAACAAGGTCGTTGAAATCTCCGTTGGGGTATACAGAGATATCTCTGTTGTCCTTGTTTAAAAGATGCTTTGTAATAAGAAATACCTTCATTCCGAGCTCTAAGGGAACAGTGTCCTCGATAGTATCGTTGCCAACCATCAGACATTCCTCAGCCTTTAATCCAAGCTTGTCCAAAACTTCTATGTAGTAATTTATGTTAGGCTTGCAGTAACGGCAATTTTCATAGGTTGTGTAATCCTCAAAGTCCGAGGGTTCAAAACCTGCCCAACGAATACGCTCTTCTGTAGCTATAGAAGGGAAGAGAGGATTTGTTGCTAAGCTGATACGAAGTCCCTTAGATTTGATATATTCTACAGCCTTATGGGCATCAGGATTGGGTGTACAAATCTCTTTACCGACAGAAGGGAAGTCATTAATATAAAAATCCTCAAATATCGGGAGATCCTGCTTACCCTGTTCTCCGTATACTCCCGTAAAGAAGCTCCAGAACGCTTCTTCGTTTGTCTTACTGCCGTCGTTGCTTACCATCGCACGAGTGCCAAGCCATATATTTTTGCTAAAATCCTCGGCATCATAACCTCGGGAAGCAAATTTCTTTGCAAGTGCACCGAAATATTTCTTGATAAACATATCCTGATCCATGGGAGCGAGAGTTCCATCGAGATCAAATAAAACAGCTTTTATCATATTTTCACCTTTGTGTTTATGATAAAAAATAGCGGCTGACCGCTATTTTTTAAAAAATTTGAATTTGTTTCTGAATCTGAAGAGATAGAGGGCTATAAGCTTTGTAAGGGCTATATCGAATATAATGAATGTAATGTTACATAGTCCGTAAACGATAATACCAAAGCCGATCTCGTCAGTAGGGAGCTTCAGAATGAATACCGATACAGCTATTATAAGGGTGATGGCTGCGTTGAATACAATGAGCTTTAATATCCACTGTATCACAAGAGAATGCAGTCCTTCGATATGCTTTTTGATTATAGGATAATAGCCTGCAAATACCAAAAATGTAACAGCGCCGAATTTATCAGGCAGTAATAACAGCGAAAGGATCGACACCACTGCCCATATAAGCCACGGATATGAGCCTCCGAGCTCTATGACCGCAAGAACTATTACTATCGAGGACATGGCCGCAAAGGACAGATCGAGTACGGTTATTACAGAGCCTAAAAAGAGGAATACGACGCATAATGCCGCCATCACCGAGGCAATGGCAAGCTTGTGAGTTTTATTGCTTCTCATGTTGATCAATTTAATTAACAGCAGGCGATAAGATCGCCGCCGCACAACTCACAGAGACAGTCGGCGCAGAGAAGAGATGAACATAGATCGCAACCGCTGCAGCCCTGCATGGTTGAGGTATTATAACCGCCTGAATAGCTTTGGCTTGCAGAACGCATATTATTAAGCGCATTTCTGTACTCTGCATTGTTGGGATCCATGTTGCACGCGGTGGTGAAATAGCTCTGAGCATCAAAGTACCAACCCTTCGAGGCACATACACAGCCTTTAAGGAAATGCCATTGAGCACCTCTTTCGTTTAAGGGTATGGATTCAAGTATTGAATCAGCCTCACCGATACGACGTGCATTGATATACTGTCTTACGCTGACATATTTGGAGTGATTGTCCGAGGTGTCGCTGCCGCCGCTGTAGGAACCGTTTTTCCTCTGCTCTTGAACGGCATCGTAAGCCTCGTTTATTTCCTTCATCTTTTCCTCTGCCATAGCGCGAGCCGTTTCATCGTTGGCAAAGTTGTCCGGATGATATTTACGCGCTAATTTACGATACGCGTCCTTGATCTCTGCATCTGTTGCGTCACGGGAGACGCCTAATATCTTAAAGGGATCGTTCATTTTTTTCATTCTCCTTGAATATCATGTCCTGTCTCTCGGGCATTCCGAGAGTCAGTATGTTTGTTATAATAGAAGCTATGGCCTGATTTTTGATTTCTGCCGAATCAAATGCTTTTTTTGCATCGGCTAACTCTAATGTAGCGGATATTCTCAGCATTTCCACGGGAAGGGAGTCGAAAGAGCTTAGGGGATTATATTCACCCCTTGCCTTGTCCTTTTCAAAATCATCGCAGGCATCTATTATATATATCCATTTACCGCAGTGATAGCCCATAGCTTTTGCGGCTTCATAGTTTGCTGTATTTTCGAGACCGTAAGAGAAGATGTAGCCTAACAGCTCTCCGAATATGTCCGCATTACGGTCAAGTGAGCCTCCGCTTGCTTCAAGTTCGCTCAGTTTTTTTAGAAGATCGGCACATTTCTTTTCCATTTCGGGTGAATCGGCCTTTTTTAAAAACCTTTTCGCACCGGGAAGAAGTAGTCTTGATCTTATGCTTGCCGCCCCCTTGGTATCGGTTACATCATCTGCTATATTGTAGAAGGTCAGTACGGCGGCACGTGAGCAGTATTCAAGCGCTTGGGGTATGAAGGCTCTGTTGCGCTTTTTAACCGGGTGCACCATACAGCGACGTTTTTCAACGTGAACAGGCTCGTCTGTCATGGCTGTACGTACGAGGGCGAGAAAGACTATATCATAGCTCAGGGTGAATCGATTTGACTGGCATATATGCTCTCCCATTGCGGCGCATAATCCGCAGTAAACGCTTTTATACAGCTCGTGCTCTCGAACCTTCAATTCACTTGTCATGGGTTTGATATATCCAAACATTACCGTAAAATACCTCAATCGATGAATATCATTTCAATTATATAATATTTAATATCAATTATTATATGCTATGGGATAAATTTTCTGTAAATTCTCTTTTATCGTCGGTATAATACACGGATAATTTAAACTATTCATCAACAAAATGAATTTCCTTCATAATTTCATCACACTATTATATTATAATACTATAAATTATACGTTTATATAAGGAGTTGTTTTCTTGATAAAGGTAAACCGATTAACAAAGAAATACGGCAACCATACAGCCGTTAACGATATTTCCTTTGAGATTAAAAAAGGCGGAGTTTATGGTTTTCTCGGTCCCAACGGAGCAGGTAAGTCTACAACCATGAATATTATCACAGGTTGTCTTGCCGCAACAGAGGGTGAGGTGACCGTTGGAGGCTTCGATATTTATGAGGAAGCGATAAAGGCGAAGAAGCTCATAGGATATCTTCCCGAGAATCCCCCGCTCTATACAGAACTTTCACCCTATGAATATCTCAAATTCGTAGCTGAGGCTAAAGGTGTCAAAAAGGCAGACATGGATGCCGAGCTTACTTACGTTATGACAAGCACGGGACTTGTAGACGTGGCATTCAAGCTTATTTCGAGTTTATCCAAAGGCTATAAGCAGCGCGTCGGTATCGCTCAGGCGATGCTCGGCAGTCCTGAGATAATTATTCTTGACGAGCCTACCGTCGGTCTTGACCCTAAGCAGATAATCGAGATACGCGAGCTTATTAAGAGCCTTGGAGAGGAGCATACCATACTTTTCAGCAGCCATATACTTTCAGAGGTTCAGGAGCTGTGTGAGAACGTTATTATTATTGCCAACGGTAAGATAGTGGCAAACGATTCTCTTGAAAATCTCCGCAGAGCAGGAACCCAGCATCCTATTCTTCATCTTGTTGCGAAGACCGATCCCATGTCTGCGATGGATATAATAGATGAATTTGAGGAGGTAAGCCATTATGCGATCACAGAATGTGATAAGGGAACCGATCTTGAGCTTACTCTCACTGAACCTGTCGATATAACCGAGAGACTTTTCTTTGCCTTTGCAGAGAAGGGAATACCTCTTCTTACTATCTCAGCAAAGGAGCAGTCTCTTGAGGAGCTCTATCTTAAACTTACAGAATCGGCACTTATGGATGAGCTTTCCGAAGATGAAGAAGATAAAAATGATGAATTAGGCGAATATACACCTATGTTTACAGAGGAGGGTGAAGCGTAATGAAAGCAATTCTCAAAAGAGAAATAAAGGGCTATTTTTCAAGCTTGACCGCCTACATATTTATTGCATTCATGCTTGTTGTGATAGGCTTTTTTTCTACCTACTATAATTTCACCTACGGTTTTGCCTCCTTCTCAGGAGTACTGTATTCCTGTTGGTTTATCTTCCTTGTATTGATGCCCTTTCTTACTATGAGAATGTTTGCCATGGATATACAGGATAAAACGATAAATCTCCTCTATTCATTACCCTGCAGAATGAGCAGTATCGTGATATCAAAGTATCTTGCCGCATTAAGTGTATTTGCTGTACCCTTTGCTGTGATGTGTGCATATCCCCTTATACTCAGTATTTTCGGAAATGTAAATTTCACCCTTGAATATTCCTGTCTTTTGGCATTCTTCCTTTTGGGTGCCGCGCTTATATCGGTGGGAATGTTTATTTCCTCTATGTGCTCTGCACAGAGTATTGCGGCTATAACAGGATTTGGTGCAATGCTCCTTATATACCTCATGCCTGACGTTGCGGGTATGATACCTACCTCTGCTATCGCTTCTGTTATAGGTTACAGCCTGCTTATAGTGCTTATCAGTCTTATCCTTTACAGATTGACCGATAATCAGGCAGCAGCAGTAATTACAGCCTTTTCACTTGAGGTAATACTTTGGGCGCTCTATTTTATCAATCCCGTTATTTTTGAGGGTCTTTTCCCGATGATGCTCAATAAGATCTCTCTTTTCACCGTGCTTACGGGATTTCTGAACGGTCTTTTTGACCTTTCGGGAATTGTTATGTATTTAAGCGTAATATTCATCTTCTGCTTCCTCACGGTACAGTCCCTTGAGAAGAAGAGATATAATTGAGGAGGGAAGAGAATGAAAAATAAGAGATTAAAGATAGGCAGCTATACCATTATACTTTCTGCTATAGTGATAGCTACCGTGATTATAATCAATATGGCGGTGGCGGCATTGCCCTCATCCTTGAGGGTGTTTGAGACCGACGGATATGATATTTACGAGATGTCAAAGCAAACCGAAGAGATAGTCAAGGGTGTTAATGAAAAGATATCGATATATCTTATCACCGAGGAAGGCAATAAGGATGAAAAGCTCTCCGAGTTTATCAATAGATATTCTCAGCTCAATAATAAGATTACGGTAAGTATTGTAGATCCTATAGTTCATCCGAGTGTAACGACGATTAGCGGTACTAATCAGAATCTTACCAAGCTTACTCAAAATTCTATTATAGTATCGAGTACCGTAAGAGATAAGGTCATTTCCAAGGATGAGATATATAAGGTCGAATACAGCGACGAGGAGCTTAATTATTACTATACCATGGGTGTTACCCCTACCGGCACGACCTACTTCTATGGCGAGGATAAGATAAGCTCGGCTATAGATTACGTGCTTGCAAGCTCGCTTCCCACTCTCTATTTTACCGTAGGACACGGTGAAGAGGAACCGGGCGCTACTCTTGAATACTATATTGAAGCTGACAACTTCAATACTGCTGAGCTTTCTTTGATGAGGACGGAGAGTGTTCCTTCGGATGCAAGCTGTATATTTATCAATTTGCCTTCTAAGGATATCAACGAAACAGAGCTTGAGCTTTTGAAGGAGTACGTTGATCGCGGAGGCAGACTTATACTGGTTAGTGATATCGGCAGTTATGACGGCGGATTTAAAAATCTTAAGGCATTGGCTGCTCATTTCGGAATGGATTCACTTGAGGGTAGTGTTACTGAAACGGATACCTCTTGTCTGAGTGCTGACGGGCTTTCCATGATGCCTATACTTTCCGAATCCGATTCGATCACAGCTCTCTGGGCTGAATATGATCTGCCCCTTACCTCTGCCGCAGGCTTTACGGTAAGCGATGATTTACCCGACTCACTTTCTGTTACCAAGCTTATAACCACCTCTGATAAGGCGTATACCTCGGCTGAGCACAACGTCGGCGAAGAGGATAAAAAGCTCTACGAGGGTGAATGTGTTCTTGGTGCCATTGCCTCTGTTTCTGCGAAGGATACCAAGGGTGCCTTTGTCTGGTATACATCCCCCTCTATGACCAATAATGACGTAGATGAGCTTGGTGGTGCGAGTGTGGCTGTTGTTCTTACGACGCTTCAAAGCTTGTGTGAAAAGGACAGCGATATCTCAATTGCTGCAAAGGCTGTGTCTGCAGCATCTCTCATGATAGATGAGAATGACTCTAACTTCTGGAGCACTCTCATGACAACCCTTGTACCCATCGGTATACTGCTTATCGGTCTGGGTGTAAGATATACAAGAAGAAGCAGATAAGAAATCAAAGGAGAAGGACATGAAAAAAAGAACTTTAACCTTGCTTATTTCTCTCGGCGCTCTTATCCTTGTTGCCGCTCTTCTCATTCTTATATTATCCCTTGATAAGGACATTGAGAAGAAAGAGAAGAATGTTGAAGATAACACCTTAATAGACGTTGTTCCCGATATGAACAGCGAAGTTGATTATATAGAATATACAAATTCATACGGCACATTTGCTTTTGAGCTTAACGAGGGTGAATGGCAGTATAAGGATGATGCAGATTTCCCCTTAAGCACCAATTATATTCAGGCTATCGCAAATGACGTTGATTCACTTACGGCTGTAAGGGATCTGACGGAGGACGCGAAGGATATGAAGGAATACGGCTTCGGTAAGCCTTCTGTTACTCTTAAGGTAGGATATGAGGACGGAAAGGAGCTTTTGTTCGTTTTCGGTGTATATGCCTCCGAAGGTGTTTATATGAAGCATGACGATAAAATATACGTTGTGGATACCGCTCTTATGGGTGATTGCAGTCGTGATATAAGCGGATTGGCAAAGCTTGAAGCTATGACGCCCGTCGATACCATGAAGATCGTCTCCGTTAACGTGGACGGAACGGAGTATACCGATGAGGCTTCGATAGAAAGCTTTGTATACGATTATCAATTTATCTCGGTTGAGTCATACGTTGACTACAAGGATATCGATAAATACGGCTTCGGTGAAACAGATCACAGCATAAGCGTTAAATACGTTGAGGAAAATATGATCGAGGATGAAGAAGGCAATCTTGTATCTGCTGAGGTGGAAAAGGAATATTCATTTAAATTTGCAGAGAAGGACTCTTCGGAGTATCTTGTATTTAATGACAGTGAAACCGTTTATATGACGAATAATAAGGCAAAAGCACTTCTTGATTGTGTTAAACCCGAATCGGAAGAAACTGCTTCAGAATGATTAAGGAGTATTTTATGAAAAAGACTATAATATCTCTTATATTGGCCCTTTCGATGCTTGTTTCAATGACTTCAAGCGTGCTTGCGGCACATCCCTTTACCGATGTTAAGGAAAATTCCTGGTATGCAGAGGCGGTTGATTACTGCTATAATAAGGGTCTTACAACAGGTACCTCCGATACTACCTTTTCTCCCGACGGACAGCTTACGAGAGCAATGTTTGTAACTATGCTTGCAAGAGCGGTTGACGATAGTTATCTCGAGTATACGGACGTCAGCTTTGATGACGTTGAGGAGGGATCCTGGTATGCTTGTGCAGTTGAGTGGGCATATCAGAACGGTATTACTAAGGGAACCTCCGATACTACCTTTGCTCCCGATACCGTAATAACCCGTGAGCAGGTATGCGTTCTTTTCTATAATTATTTTAACACCAAGGGTATCAAATATGAGCTTGATGCAGATCTAGCTACAGGCTATACCGATATTTCAAAGGTTTCTTCCTGGGCGAAGGAGGGAGTTACCTTCGCTATAAGCCTCGGTCTTGTTAAGAGCACGTCTTCAACTGTACTTAATATAGCTCCTAAAGTAACCGTTTCAAGATCTCAGGCGGCACAGTTCTTTATGCGCTTTGATGATCTTCTTCCCAAGAAGTATTTTACCATGAGCTTTGATGACGGTATTACTCAGGATAAACGTATTATAGAGATCCTTAAGAAGTATGATGTTGACTGTTGTACATTCATGGTTAATACCGAGGGTCTTTACGGTGTCGATTGGGGAGCTGCTGTTTCTGCCATGATCGGAAAACCGGTCGATCACTTGAGATTTACCGAGGAAGAGCTTCGCTCGGGTATATATGACGGTTTTGACGTTCAGTGTCACACAAGAAACCATCCTTCGCTTAAGGCATACGATAATGACGTCGAGATTCTTAAAAACGAGGTGCAGGGAAATGCTGACGATCTTGCGGATATCTTTGGGTATAAGCCTATAGGTATGGCATGGCCGGGCGGTGATAACGAGTATACTGAAAAGACTATAGAGCTTGTGCTTAAAAATACCGATATCAGATATGCGAGAGGTATTAACAGTACCTATACCTATAATCTCCCTGAGCAGTTTATGACTTGGCAGCCTACCTGTCCTGTTACCGATGCTCATCTGCTTACCTATACCCAGAACTTTATCAACGCCGAGCCTACAGAGGATATGCTCTTCTACGTATGGGGTCACGGATATGAGCTTCAGGGCTTTGATCTCTACGATGAATTCGAAAGAATGATCAAAATGATAAGCCGGAGAGACGATATCATCCTTGTTACCAACACAGAGTTCTATGAGCTTTATAAGGACGAGATCCCTTCATGGAGCGAATAATTGTGCCGCCGGCACACCGAATTTAGTTTGTTTGCACAGTGCGAACAAATCACACGAAACATAGCAATTTTCTATATATTATAAAGACATCAGCCTTTTCGGTTGATGTCTTTTATAATATAAAGCTGTTTCCTGCAGAGATATAATTGAGTCTGCCTCCCATAAAGGATTTCATATAGTCAAACTGCTCAAGACCTGTACAATGCCCGGTATAATATATACAGCCGTAGGATAGAAGCTCCTTTGAAGCCTCTTCCAACCTTATTCTGTTTTCGGGATCATCAAGAGTCATATTCATAAAGTGAAATCCTCCGATGAGAATATCGGGACGCATCCAATCCATTATATTAAGTATACCCTTGTGGGAGCAGCCGCTGATAAGGATTCGCTTGCCGTTTTCCTCTATAAGCATATACTGTTCATGACGGAAATCTTCGTCTGTAAGCTCTCCCGATACCATCATCTTCAGTCCCGCAGGATCTATCGGATGCTTGTACTTGTTGTCGTTGCATGTAAACAAGGTTATGTTTTTTGAGATCTGATATTCGTCATCAGTGAAGACTATTCTGCCTGAGTCAAAAAGGGAAGTGTCAATACCGATATATTCACCAAGACTGTTGTAGTGGCCTTCTCTGGCGTTTCTGTTAACGTAGAGAGGTGCTTTTTTGTTTATATCAAGAAATCTTCCCATACCGCCGCTGTGATCGCAGTGGTCATGGGATAAAACGGCAAAGTCCACCCCTGTAAGATCGACATCGAGGAGCTTGGCGTTCTCGGAAAAAAGCTCTGTTTCTCCTGCATCGAAGAGGATCTTATGTCCGTTTGTTTCAATATATAAGGAAAGTCCGTGCTCGCACCCTAAGCAATCCTTGGATGCGGTGTTTTCTGTTAAGACTGTTAATTTCATATATAGAGCTTATTCTCCTTTCTGGCAAAGGCACGCTGGGCAAGCCTTAGCTTGATGCCTTCCTTGGATTCGTTTGTAATATCTCTTGCTTTGGTCGGACAAACGTTTACACAATGCATACAACTAAAGCATTTTTCTGCATCGACTGTACTTATGTTGTTAAGGGATATAGCCGATACGGGACAACTGTCGGCACATAGCTTACAGTTAATACAGTTATCCGAAAGTGATAACGCCATAGCCGAGGGCTTGAAATCCTTATAGGGTCTTGTACCGGGGAATGTCGGGGTATGGCTGTTTGCAGCCTTTATTGTATCAACAAAGGAAATAAGCTCCTTTTTGTCCTCGGTGTCGGGTCTGCCTTCACCGTATATCCTTGCCAGAGAATGCTCGGCAACCGCCTCAATTCCCGCAATGATCTCAAAGCCGGATGCTCTGCAGGTATCCTCCAGCTCGACGAGAGCATCGTCTATGGCTCTGTTGCCGAATACTGCGACGAGGATAGCCTTGGCGCCGTTACCTTTGACTCCACGAATCGGTTTTAATGCGCTTTCGGGCACTCTGCCGCCGAAAACGGG
>SVTI01000055.1 GCA_015063855.1 Oscillospiraceae bacterium | reverse complement strand
AAATACTTATATGCAAAATAATTTGTTCCCTCATGAAAAAGATAAGGTGCCGCATTATTCTGTATATTATCCATTGCGCATCACTCCCTAACAGTATATTATATATTATATATATTATACTATAAAATTTCTTTGGTTTCAATAGAATATGACTCTTTTTGTTGAGAAAAATTAACCAAAATAACACTTTTATCCTTGTACAAATAATCCAAGTAGCTCTATATGTCAAAAAAATTGCGCAGATATCTTTAATTATCGCAAATAATATGTTATAATAATCTAAAATGTTAAATTACAGCATGAAATACATATATGATCGCAAATATATAGAGGTAACAGAGAATGTTCAGATCAACGAAGCAAAAAAGAATATCATATATCGTATTCGGTGTATATTCGGTTCTGCTTATATGGCTGATACTTTTTAAATTAACAATAAATCTTTCGGAGTTACCGAGCATCCGAGGTATAAATCTTATTCCCTTTCATTATGACAGGGAGACGCCATTGCATTCAAAGGAACTGCTTTACAATATAATCGTTTTTGTACCTTTCGGAATATACATCCGTATATTACGTGAACATTGGAAGACGTCAGTAAAGATATTGACAATATTTTCAGCTTCTTTTATACTCGAAACGGCGCAGTTTATATTTGCAATAGGCGCAAGTGACATCACCGATATTATCACCAATACTCTCGGCGGAATCCTGGGGATTTACCTCTGTATTTTAATGAAAAAGCTTACGTACAAGAGATACATTGAAATATTTAATACCGTCGGAGCATTGACTGAGATTATAATTATAGGATTGATGGTACTGCTTTTTATAATGAACAAATAAAAAAGCGCCGCCGGGCGCACCGAATTTCGCCCATTTCTGCAGTGCGAACAGCCCACACGAAATGAAGCAATTTCCTATAAATTAAAAGAAAATGCCCTTTACGAAATGAATCGTAAAAGGCATATTTTTTATTATTTGAAAGGATATTAAATTTTGTTCTTTTTAGGATAAATGGGGTTGTTCGGGGATAATCGGTATTATTCCCACTCGATAGTGCCTATGGGCTTGGGAGTTAAGTCGAGGAGGACTCTGTTTATTCCCTCTACCTCATGGGTAATACGATCGGTTATATGATGGAGAACCGAATAGGGGATCTCCTCGATGGTTGCGGTCATAGCATCAACCGTATTTACGGCACGGATGATTGCAGGCCAACCCTCATATCTCTTATTATCTCTTACACCTACGCTTGTAACATCGGGTACTGCGATGAAATACTGCCATACCTTCTCTGCAAGGCCGTTACGATCAAACTCCTCACGAAGGATGGCGTCTGCCTCACGAAGTGCATGAAGTCTGTCACGGGTGATGGCGCCAAGACATCTTACACCGAGTCCGGGGCCGGGGAATGGCTGACGGTATACCATGTTATGGGGAAGGCCGAGTGCCTCACCTACCACACGAACCTCATCTTTAAAGAGAAGCTTAACGGGCTCAACAAGCTCAAACTTAAGGTCTTCGGGAAGACCACCATCATTATGATGGCTCTTAACGCCGCTTTTACTCTCAAGAATATCAGGATATATTGTTCCCTGTCCAAGGAACTCAACTCCCTCCTTGGAGAGCTTTCTCGCCTCGTCGGTAAATACCTCTATAAACTCGCCACCGATGATCTTACGCTTTCTCTCGGGGTCACTAACACCTGCCAGCTTATCAAGGAAACGGTCTGTCGCATCAACATAGATAAGCTCACAATCCATAGCCTTACCAAAAACCTCTACAACCTGCTCACTTTCGTTCTTTCTCATAAGACCGTGGTTAACGTGAACGCATACGAGCTGTCTGCCGATAGCCTTGATAAGAAGTGCGGCAACTACAGAGGAGTCTACACCGCCGGAGAGAGCAAGAAGAACCTTCTTATCTCCTACCTGCTTACGAACTGCCTCTACCTGCTCTGCGATAAATGCATCTGCTAATTCTTTTGTTGTGATTCTCTGCATGGACTCGGGTCTAACGTTAGTATCCATATCCAAACCTCCTTGACACCTTGTGCTAATTTAATTAATAGAAAAATTATATCACAGCTTTTTTCGATTTTCAATAATATTTTTATGGGATTTTTTGAATTTTTTTAGTAATTTAAAAATTCTTATTAATGGCAAATGCCCGTCTTCCCATAGACTCATATATCATAAGGGTATCTTCGTAGGAATGCTTGACCACTCCTCTCGAATCATAGGGATCCGAAAAAATAAAATTCTCACCGTCATAGCCGCACAGCACCATTACGTGAAGATTGGCGGGATACTCTATCACTCTCGGCTCTTCATTATCAAAATCAGCCTTGTCATACCAGCTAACCACTTTTTCTGTCTTCTTCATATCCACCGTCATCCAGAGGGCTACAGGTATATTATCTGCAAGATAGGTGTTTGTTATCTCATTGATATTCATACCGCTTATGTCAATTGCAATATATCCTTCAGGCAGGCAACGCTCAAGAGATTCAGTAATCACGGAAGGATAACAGCCAAAGCCTCCGTCATCGATCTCGGGATCACCTACATATACCTCCTCGGGATCGGGGCCGAACACTCTTCCCTCCTCGTCCTTGATAAATACGTCTCTTAACATATAGTAACGGGCAAAATCAAGAGCATCCGCTTCAATACCGTAATACTGCATAAGCATCGTTGCACATACCGCCTCACAACCGTTGGGCAATATATCCTTCTGAGAAATATAGGGGACATCCAGCATTATATCGGTATATGCTATCGCCGGAACGATCTCCTCCGGCTCGGTTTCGGGTACAGGCTCGATTTCGGTCTCAGAGTCATCAGAAAAAGGCTCTGTCACCTCAATGACAGACTCACCGTCCGCCTCGGCTGAATTCTCTATACCCGTTTCGGTGATATTTTCTGTAGTTGCCTTATCCTTTTCCTTATCTCTCACCGCAACTGTCGAGGTCGTACAGGACAGGCAAAAAATCATACAAAATATTATTAATAAAGACAATAATCTCTTTAAAATCATCACATAAACCTTCAAATTCTGACAATATATGATGATTATAACACATAAAGAAAGAAAAGACAAGTCTCCATAACCTGTCTTAAATAAAATATCCCTAAAAAAGCGGGCGCCGGCCCGCACCGATGATCGGGCATGAACTACGTCAAAACCTCTAACTTCAATGCCCGAAACGGAGCAATTTCCTATATATTAAAAAAGCGGGTGCCGACCCGCGGCGAATGATCGAGTATGAGGTTAACTATGACCGTTTCTGCAGTACCCGAAGTGAAGTGAACTATAAATTACAGTTTGCAGGCGCCGGGCGCACCGAATTTCGCCCATTTCTAAAGTGCGAACAACTCACACGAAATGAAGCAATTTCCTATATATTAAAAAAGAGAACGATTTCAAATCATCGTTCTCTTTCAACATAAATATTTGATTATTTTTTCATTATGGCAACCGACTGGTTTCCGAGAAGCTCAAAGGCTTTATTCGATGCCGTTTTGGAATAAGCAAGGGGGAAATTACCGTTAACCGTAGGGTCATTGAAATAATAATTATTCTTATCATAACCAACGAGCAGTAAACAATGAAGCATGGAATTATAGGAGATTTTCTTTCCGTTCTTGGTAGTCCAATATCTGTAATAGGAGCTGTCGCTTGCATCGTCCATATTAATGGTACCCCATACCACAACCGGAATACCCTTATCGATATATTTATCGCAGAGCTCCTTTAAGGAATCCTCGGTGGATCTGACGTAAGTATACTTACTCTTATCAAGGCATTTATCCAGAGCCTTGGCAATAACGGGAGAATAGCATCCCCAACCGCTTTTGGACCTCGGATCTCCGCAGAATACCTCGGCGGGATCGGGACCGATACCCCCAACCACGGGACGCGAGCCCATGGGAAGATATTTTTCTATAAACTCGTCAACGGTTATATCTATTCCGAGATAGCGAAGTGCCATAACGGTGGATACGCTTTCACAACCGTTGGGATAGTCGATCATCTGATAGATATTATCCGCTAAAAGAACCTTCTTTCGGTAATTTACGGTATGACAACGCGAGCATTCACCGTTATAGGTGGTATGACCGAGAGCTTCTCCCCTCGTTGCCTTACATACAGTACAGGTCTCCGGCTGTGTACAGGTAGCCTTAGAATATGTATGGGGCAGATATCCTCCCATCACCGCGCCGCAATCACGGCAACTTGCCTTAGAGTAGCAGGTCGCATTATTATAATTATGGGGTAAAGTGCCGCCGTAGCTTGTGCCACAGTAAAGACAGCTTGCCTTCTTGGTACAAGTAGGCTTGGAAAATTCGTGAATATCGGGATCGTTCTTTATGTCCTCGCCACAGCGTTCACATCGGCTTCCGCTGACACAGTTAAGGAACTCACAATCATGACCTAAAGGCATGGTAAAATAGAGTCCGCAGAGAGAACACATCGAACCCTCGGTACAGCTCGCTTCACTTGTTTCGTGTTCACATTCTCCGTGAACCGTACCAAGCATATATCCCATGATCATCTGAGCCGCCTCGCTTCGGGTAAGCATTCTTTTAGGCGCAAGAGTCGTATCGGTAGTACCCTTGATTATTCCTTCGGATACACACCACGCAACAGAATCAAAAGCCCAATCCGAGACCTTGTCTGTATCCTCATATTTCGATAAATCCGCATTTTTTAATTCTGTCATACCGTTTTTCTCGGCATAGCTGTACAAGAATTTGGCAAACTCCTCTCGGGTTACAGTCTTACCAAGTCCGAATCTGCCGTTACCGATACCCTCGGTATAGCCATTTTCGTACGCCCACATGACCTCCCTTGAGTACCATGCGCCGCTTTTGGTATCGCTGAACACATTTCCCGTATATCCCAAAACGTCGGCATCGGATATTCTGGCAAGCAGACATACCGCAGACTCTCTTGTAATGGGGGTATTCGGTGAGCATTCGTATTTTGCAGTACCCTTAACGTAACCGTTGACATAGCAGAATTCAAATGCCTCAATATACCAGGCATCATCCTTTATATCATAGAAGGGTAGCCTTTTTCCCTCTTCTGCGTTGCTTGCAAATATCGGCACCAGGGTCAAGAACGTTATTAAGATCAATAATAGTGATATAATTCTTTTCATCATTCATCCTCAAATATATTTTCAGTTTCAAGATAAGTTGCAGCAGAAGGAATTCTGTACACACTCTTATCCATACTAACAAAGAGCTCATTGGTAAAGCTAAACGAATCTTCACCGTTAATATATGCAGTTATACGATATCCTGAAGTAGAATAATATTCTTCTTCAGCTTCGAAAACAAGCTTCCATGACAGTTCTGTTTCTAAAGAATAATAATCCTCGAGATAACCATCGGCTATCTCTATAGCCTCGGCTGTAGAAAGACCTCCCTCTGTCATATTAAACTCAACAACTCTCCATCCATGTTCATCCTTAACCCATGCCTTACCCATACACACGGGTCGCGCAAGATCATATTCAAAATCGGTAATGAGATTACCCTCAGTATCTGCATAACCCCATTTGTCATCTAATCTAAGAGTAATAACACCGCCCGAGGAAAGGTAGGGAACCTCATGGATATCACCAAAATCATCCATGACCTCAACCTCCGCCGAATCGTATATATGATCAAGTATCATCTCTCCACGATGATTATAATATCCCCACTTACCATCCTTTTTCATAGCCGCTATACCGTAACGGTCATGCTCTGCATAATCCTCATATACAAAGTCGGTTATAAGCTCGCCATCATAAACGAGCGCATATCTGCCCGTCTCACGGTAAGTATAGATAGAATAATACATGGTTCCGTCAAGCGCATCATAATATAATTCACTATCAAAGTCTGAACCTTCCGCTTCCTCACCGTCTACAGGTATACCCTCCGATACTACAGCAAAATCGATATTCTCTACACGTATATAGCTATCCAGCTGACATTCGTAAATCATATTGTTGCCGGTATCGTAAATATAATGACCGTTTCCGCCACCGTGACCGAGAACACCCGACTTTATCTCATAAGTGAAGGGGTCGACAAATGTAAGGTGGTCAGTTATGTAGGAACAAACACTACAGTATCTGTATTCATATTCACTTTCGGGGAGTTCTGCCACTATCTCACCCTCATAGTCGATCAGAAACTGTCCCTCATCGGTAGTCATCAGAGAAACGCCTAAGCTCTCCATTGAATAATCCATAGCATCATAGAAGGGCTGAATATCCTTAGCATCGATTCCCTTCTGTGCTTCTGCAGCTTCTACATCATTTTCTTTGAAACCTACGTTTTTCTCGGTAATCTTTTCTGTTTCAACACTATCATCCTTGCTCTTAACCTTTGACTTAGTTTCACATCCTATCAAACTGCCGCAGATGATACATACAGCAAGTATCAAAGCAAGAACACCGTAACCCCTTCTCTTATGGGACGTATCAAGAATATTTTCAAACCTCTTCTTAACCGCCCCTCTTTTAGGATTAAAGCCTGTAGTGAGAAAAGGAGCGCTGTGTCTGCATTTCTTGACTATTTCAAGCATTGCAACACCGTAAGAAACCCTCTCCTGCTTATCGGCATTGCATAAAACGATCTCATCGCAGGAAAGCTCCATATCTTCAAAAAGCTTACGTGAAGCTATGTAGGCAAAGGGATTGAACCATTGAACGGAATTAGCTATAAGAGCTATAAGCTTAACTGTGAGATCACGACGCTTACAATGCACTATCTCATGTGAAAGAACACGCAATATATCTGAAGAGGCAAGATCCATGTCAGGGAGAACTACCTTTGATTTGAATATTCCGTATGCCATCGGTGATTTGACAACACTTGAAATATACAGCTCGGGCTGCTTCTTCATTCCCATCTCAAGACATTTACTTCTGTAGATCTCAATTATATCTTTTTCGGGAATAACAAGATTTCGATTAAGTATTCTTACATTCCTTGCATATCTTATCAAATTAACATAAAGGAACATTACCGCACCGACAAGCCATACAAAGAATATCAGCTTTGCTAACTCTTCCTCTGTGATACTTTTCTCTGTAGATTTCTCTTCTGCGTCCTCTAAAGTATTAACCGAAGGCTCGGATATTACTTTTCCGGATTTCTCGGAATAAACCGTTGAAGAATATATAGGATCGGGTACCTTAAGTACCTTGTCACTCTCAAGCTTTACAGACTTCGCAATACCTTCCTGTTCAACAATACTGACATCCTCTATAGGTATCGTTATCAATTCGGGCAATGAAGACAAGCCTACAGGTATACACATTCTGATAATTATAAACATCCATATCAGATACCTTGTAGAAGCACGAAGCCTTTTCATATACGGAGAACACAACAGCATCACCAATATAACCACACTCATAATGCCGCTGATAATCAAAAAATCAGTAATAAAATCAAACATTATATCACCTCAAAGCAATAGTACAAAAAAACTGCAAATATGTTTCACTTTTTGTCAATTTCTTTTCTTTTTTCGTTGAGCATATCCGAAATTGCTATGATATCCTCGTCGCTCAACTCATCCGCCTCGATAAGGGATGCCAGCATCGAATGAAGTGAGGTACCCACTCTCCCTGCAATTCTGTTAGTCTCGTTGGCAAGATAGTCATTCTCCTTTATAAGTGCGGAAAAATAGTGATAATATCCGCTCCTGTCAGCCTCAACGAAGCCCTTATTTTCAAGTCTGCCCAAAAGCACGTGAACGGTAGCCTTGGACCATGACTTGCTCTTTTGAAGCTGCTTCGTTATCTCACTTGCCTTCATGGGTTTACCATTCTCCCAGAGCACTCGCATGATCTCAAGCTCGGAATCTGCTAATTTTTCCTTTATCATAATACACCTCTTAAATCCGTCGACAGTTTGTTTACGGTTTTATTATAACCAACCGTTGACAGTTTGTCAATAGTTTTGTACAAAAAATATTAAAAAAACTTTTTTCGCTAAAGATATTGAAAAAAGCGCAAAAAAATGTTATAATGTATCGTTGTTTGAGAAAACATAATTATTGCAGGGCGGCAATGATGCCGTTCACAAAGGAGATGTAGAAAATGGCCCGCACGATAGGCACAGTTTCCAGAGGCGTTCGCGCCCCCATCATCAGACAGGGTGACGATATCGTCGAGATCGTAACCAATTGCATTCTCGAGGCATCCGAAGATGCACCCTTCAAGTTCCATGACCGTGACATTGTTGCAATGACAGAGGCAATAGTTGCAAGAGCACAGGGCAACTATGCGACTGTTGATGAAATAGCACAGGACGTTCGTGCTAAGTTCGGTGAAGACAGCACTATAGGTGTTATCCTCCCCATTCTCAGCCGTAACCGTTTTGCAATCTGTCTTCGCGGTATAGCAAAGGGTGCTAAGAAGATAGTTCTTATGCTCTCATATCCTTCAG
Source organism: Oscillospiraceae bacterium (assembly GCA_015063855.1). Lineage (GTDB taxonomy): Bacteria > Bacillota > Clostridia > Oscillospirales > CAG-272 > RGIG7300. Next base: position 9,846 of record SVTI01000055.1, on the reverse strand, counting down.
ACGAGGTTGGTAATCACCTTATCTCTGTTGACGCTATGGACGAAAAGGGAGTTGACCCCTACAAGGATGTTCTCACACAGGAGAAATACCGTGAGCTCTTCGGTTACGAAAAGCACAGATTCACAGGTGTTGACTACGTAGAGTACTATGAAGGTCTTATCCGCGACTGCGGTGCAGACTGTGAGATAATTTTTGCTAACAATCCCAAAGCAATTCTTGACTATACCAAGAAGGTTCTCTGCTGTGATATCCACACAAGATTCCGTACCAAGAGAATACTCAAGGCTAACGGCGGTGAGATAGTTCTCGGTCTTGACGAGATCATGACAGAGTCTATCAACGGCAGCGGCTATAATGCTGACTACGGACTTCTCGGTTCCAACAAGGCTACCGAGGATCAGGTTAAGCTCTTCCCCCGTGACTGCCAGCCCGTTGTAGATGCTATCCAGAAGAAGCTCTATGACGCTACCGGTAAAACCATCGAGGTTATGGTTTACGGTGACGGCGCCTTCAAGGATCCCGTAGGTAAGATCTGGGAGCTTGCCGACCCCATCGTTTCTCCCGCATATACCAAGGGGCTCGAGGGTACTCCCAACGAGCTTAAGCTCAAGTATCTTGCAGATAATGATTTTGCAGATCTCTCGGGCGATGCTCTTAAGGAAGCCATCAAGACAAAGATCGTAGAAAAGGACGGCAACCTCGTTGGTAATATGGCATCCGAAGGTACCACACCTCGTCAGCTTACCGACCTTATCGGTTCTCTCTGCGACCTGACCTCCGGCTCCGGCGACAAGGGTACTCCCATAGTATTTATTCAAGGTTACTTCGATAACTATACCACCGAATAATCGCTAAACAAAAACCGGAAATACATTATTCAACAAATAAGCTTATAATTATGAGAGCGTAATCATAAATAGATTACGCTCTCTTTTATTTTCTTTAAACCTTAAAATATAAAAAAGCGCCGCCGGGCGCACCGAATTTCGCCCATTTCTGAAGTGCGAACAACTCACACGAAATGAAGTAATTTCCTATATATTAAAAAAATCACCTGTGATTTATCGTTACTTCATTTCACGCATTGAAAAATGCTCACCGATCATTGTAAAGCACATAAATTTGACAATCGGCATTATTTATGATAGAATAAATCTAAACTCATCAAAGGAGAAAAACAATGAACATTCCAATGAATTTTATCTGCAAGGGACACGAATTTAACACTCCCGAAAAGTATGTTCCCCAGCCTTATTTCCGCCGTAAATTTGAGGTTAAGAAGGGGCTTGTATCCGCCGAGCTTCTTATCGGTGCATTAGGCTTCTACGAAGTACATATCAACGAAAAGAACATTACCAAGGGTGTTTTGGCTTCATACAGAGCAAACCCCGATCATTATATATATTTTGACCGTTACGATATAACAAAAGAGCTTACTGAGGGTACGAATGTTCTTGCAAGCCTTTTAGGTAACGGTACGCAGAATACCGTTATAAGAATATGGGGCGGTCTTCGTTTTCCCTGGAGAAGCGCACCTGCACTCTCCTTCAATATAGCATTAAAATACGAGGATGGAACAGAGGAAATTGTCATTTCGGATGAAAATACCCTCTGCAGCGACTCTCCCATAACCTTCAACGATTTTCACTTTGGTGAATACTATGATGCCCGTCTTGAGCAGAAGGGTTGGGACAGCGTAGATTTTGATGACAGCGGCTGGAAGCCTTCCATTACACGCCTTCCCACAAGAGGTGAACCGAGAATATGCGAGGCTGAGCCCGTAGTAACTCATAAGGAAATCAAGCCGGTCTCGATAACCGAATTTGAAGGCGGCTATATCTATGACTTTGGGGTAAACGAAGCAGGTCTCTGCCGTTTACATATCAACGGTACGCCCGGTCAGAAGGTTACAACAAGTCATTTTGAAATAATGGTCGACAATAAGCCTTATTACAAGAATCTCCGCTACGTCGGATGCGAGCGCGCGCAGGATGATGAATATATCTGTGCAGGCGGCGAGGCAACACATATGCCCAAATTTACGTATCACGGCTTCCGTTACGTTTACGTTACCGGAATTACTCCCGAGCAGGCAACCCCCGAGCTTCTGACCTACGTTACCATACATTCCGACGTTAAAATGCGCGGCTCCTTTGAATGTGATAACGAAATAATAAATAAGGTTCAGGAGTTCTGCATCCGAAGCAGTCTTTGCAACCTTCAGTACGTTATAACCGACTCCCCTCACCGCGAAAAGAACGGCTGGACTGCGGACGTTGCTCTTTCCGCGGAGCAGATGCTCTATAACATGGAGCCTGAGACCACTTGGAGAGAATGGCTTCGCAGTGTTTACAAATCCATGAAGGACGACGGTATGATCCCCGGTATCATCCCTACTGCCGATTGGGGATACGAGGACTTCAACGGCCCCTGCTGGGACTGTGTGCTTGTATATCTTCCCTACTGGGCTTATCAGTACCGCAAGGATACAAAAACCATCAAGGAAGCGGCAACACCGATTTTCCGTTATATCAATTATCTGTATACTCTTATCGATAAAAACAACCTTATCGAAGCACCGGGAGGTCTGGGTGACTGGGCGCAGGTAGGTCGTTCCAGCGGACGAGCATTCAAAACTCCCTGCATCTTTACCGACTCGGTCATCTCCTTGGATATCTGCCGTAAGGCGGCATTTATCTTCGATGTTCTCGGCATGGAAGAAAGTGCTGAGTATACAAGAAAGCTCGAAAACCGTCTTTACGAAGGTATTCGTGCAAATCTTATCGATTTCAATACAGGTATCGTTTGCGGTAATACCCAAACATCTCAGGCGATGACTATCTTCTACGGTCTTGTTCACGGTGAAGAAAAGAGAAAGGTTCTTGACCATCTACTTTACCTCATCACCGAAAAGGACAATGAACACATGAACGTGGGAGTGCTTGGTGCAAAGGTGCTTTTCCGTGTTCTCTGCGAAAACGGATACCACGAGCTTGCATACAGAATGATAGTTCGTACCGACTTCCCTGCCTTTGGTAACCTTGTTGCAAGAGGTGCTACCACACTTTGGGAGTTCTTTGATGCCGAGGGCGGTAAGATCGATTCGCTCAACCATCACTTCTGGTCGGATATTTCCGCCTGGTTCTACAGATACCTTGCAGGCATCAATATAAACCCCACCGCAAAGGACGTCGACAACGTAAACATCGAACCTGTATTTATCGAGGATATCAAGCACGTTAAGGCTGAGCATATTCATCCCGCAGGTAAGATAAGCGTTGAGCTCCGCCGTGAGCAGTATGAGGTATATATGACCGTTGAATGCCCCGAGAAGATTCACGGCAAGGTCAAGATCCCCTACGGTTGGAGATTCGATGACAATACACGAGTAGCAGACTTGCACAGCGGTGAATATATAATTCATATGGTATAGAAAAAATCTCCCGAAATTGGGAGATTTTTTGCTTATTATAAAAGATTCTTTCTTAATTCTTCTGCGCTTGCGGGATGGAGATATGCGGGAGCAATATCAAACACGGTCTTACAACCCTTTGCACCCTCATTTGCAAGGCGATATGCGGCACGGGCAAAGGCGGTAAGCACGCTTGATGTAAACTGGGGATTGGAGTCAAGCTGTAAGCGGTACTCTATTACGTGCTTGTTTTCATCATTAAGACCTGTGGTACCCGTACGGAATACCATACCGCCATGAGGAATACCTGCATGGTCACGATCCAGTTCTTCCTTGGTGATAAAGGTAACTGTGGTATCATAATCTGCAAAGTAGTTGGGCATAGTTTTGATCTCATTTTCTATTCTTGCCTTATCCGCACCCTCTTCTGCTACAACAAAGCACTCTCTTGTATGCTTCTGACGGGTAGTAAGAGTGGGGTTCTCCCCTGCACGAACAGAAGCCAATGCTTCGTCTACGGGAACCGTATACTGACGGGCATCAACTACACCCTCAATACGGCGAATAGCATCCGAATGTCCCTGGCTTACACCCTTACCCCAGAAGGTATAGTCGTTACCGCAGGGCAAAATAGCCTGCCCGTAAAGACGGTTAAGCGAAAACATACCGGGGTCCCAACCTACCGATATAATACCGATCTTACCGCTTTCACGGCATACTGTATCAACTGCCGCGAAATGCTCGGGGATCCTTGCATGAGTATCAAAGCTGTCTATTACGTTAAAATACTTTGCCATTTCGGGGGTCTGTGCAGGAAGGTCCTTTGCGCTTCCTCCGCAGAGAATCATAACGTCGATATCGTCCTTATATTTTTCGGCGTCTGCCATAGAATAAACGGGAATTCCTGTTTTTGTTTCAACGCTTTTGGGATCACGACGGGTAAAGAGAGCAACAAGCTCCATATCCTCCGCTTTTGTTACTGCTGCTTCAACCCCTCTGCCGAGGTTTCCGTAGCCCGCTATAGCTACTCTTATCTTCATATAATATCATTCCTTTAAATCAAAATATGTATATATTATATTACGATAAGAAAAGGATGTCAAGAAAAATCCGCAGATTTCTCTGCGGATTTTATTATTAACTTAATGTCTTAAGCCTTTTTCTTGTCTCCGGATACAAGCTCCTGAGAGAACATAATAATCTCTTCGGTTTCGAGTTCGTTAATGGTTGCCGACTGTGTCTCAGGCACCTCAACAACTACAGAACCTGAATAGAGATAATCAACGAATGCGATCGCAGGAACACCGTAGCTGTTACAAAGATTTACAGTACCGGGATAATAAGCCTCAACTTGGCGGTTATATCTTACACCGAGGAGTTTGAATGTACCTGCATCAATAGTGATCTGGTTTGTAGCTGTGATGATCTTACCCTCGTGAGGAAGCCACACACCCTGTCCGTTGTAGAGAACACAGATTTCAAGACCCTTAACAGTACCCGTAGCGTCTGCGGTGGTAAGACCTGCACCCTCGTTTTTAAAGGTGAGGTAAGCCTTATGCTCGCCGTAATAGGTCACCTTTTCAAGTACGGGGCCCTCTGCCTGAGCTGTAGGCATCCTGCCGAACTGATTTGCAAGAACTGCGTTTGCAAGACGTGCTGCATTATGATGCTTTATATAAGGATGAATGTTATTGTACCACATGGTATCGTACCAAAGGTCGGAGGAGGAGATAATGTGACAGTTATCGAGCTTTTGAGGAATTGTACCGAGCTCAGCTCTTACACCGCCGATATCCATATATGCAGGAGTACCGCTATCGTCATAGTTTGCAGGGAACTCAAAGATATACACGGGAAAATCATTATTACCGAAATGGTTTCTGTAATAGGTCATAAGCTCTGCAAACTGATCCGAGAAGGCGCTGTCATATTCATTGCCGAAGATCTCTCTGATATTGCTCATATCGCTCTCACCCTGATACCAGATAACACCTGCGATAGAGAACTTGGAAAGGGGTGCTATTTGCTGATTGTAAGCATATCTCGTTCTCATATCCGTATTTGCGATAATGCCATTGAGGTTATAGGTATGAATACCGGTCGAAGGATTCATAACGTCATCGCCCCACTTGTCTGCAAGCTCATTGGGAGTAAAGGTCATAAGAACGTGCCCCGAAGCGTCGATCTCAATGACACCGCAGGGTACATCGGTCTCGTTTGTCATATTATATGCAAAGAGATAACCGAGTGCAGAGAAGCACTGCATACCGAGGGTAGTTCTGTCATACATAACAGAGGTAGGTGTATAGTTATAATAAGGAGCTATCTGAGCACCTATATCGGAGGGCTTCATCCAGGGCTTACCGTGGTAAACATCGGTATATACGGTAGATGTACCCTGAGCCGCCGCACCCGTCATGGTTAGATAGTCGGTATTGGAAATACGGAAGAATCTCATGTTACGGCTGTCGTTAAAGTCGAATTGCAACTGACCCAACTGATTATTCATCTTAAGATCGAGATACTGCTCTGCAAGTGAATAGAATACGTTGGACTGACCGATAACGTAATATACGTCACCGATGAGCACATCGTTAAGAGTCTTTGTGAAGTTAGCACCGGTAATGGTCATGGGCTGACCTACAGTGGTATACGAGAAGGTCTTATCGAAGGTTGCCTCCCAATTACCATTTACGTCAACATTTGCAACTGCGATCTCACCTGCAAAATCAACTCTTACAACACCACTGGAAGCGTCCGCTGTACCCCAAACTCTTAAGCGCTCGTCACGCTGAACGATCATATTACTTGTGAAAGCACTTGAAACAGTAACATTGGTTGCAGTTCCCACAACCTCGTTGGGATTAAATTCGGGAAGAGGATCGGAGCAGTAGTCTACAAACGCTATAGCGGGCATACCGTAGCCGTTACAAAGATTTACACGATAGGGGAAATGATTTTCTACCTGTGCATTGTATCTTACACCGTAGATCTTTCTTGTGTGGTTGATAACGATCTGATTACCATTAACTATTTTTTCACCTGTAACGTCTACCCACTTAGTAAAGCCATTTTCATACACTCTTACCTGAATACCGTTAAGCTCTGTACCGAGAATATCGGGATGCGCGGGAGCAAGACCCGTACCTACATAATCAAAGGTAAGAGTTGCGGAATTCTCGTTATAAACAACATTGTTGAGTACGGGACCGTGTACGTCCTGAAGGTTCTTCATACCGTACTTAGCACCAAGAACTATCTCATAAAGTCTGTAAGACTGAAGGTGCTTTATCGGAGGATGTACGTTGTTCCAATATGTTTCATCAAACCAAAGGTCGGATGAGGATGCTATATAGCATTCGTCAAGAAGCTGAGGAATAGTACCCATTTCAGCTCTTGTAAGACCGTAATCGATAAACGCGTTTACTCCTCCGTTGGAATAACAGGGAGGAAGCTCGATCATGAATACGGGGAAATCGTAAGTACCGTCACCGAAGGTATCTCTGTAGTAGTTCATGAGCTCGGTGAACATTACGGGATATGCATCAAAGTCAAGGCCGTGGCTTTCTCTGTTATTGTAGTGATCACTTTCACCCTGATACCATATCATACCTGCAAGAGAGAAGCCTGTCATGGGATGGATCTGCTGATTATATACGAATCTGGACTTAACTTCCTTCTGCTCAAGACCTGCAAGCTTATAGTGATATGTACCACCAAGTTCGTCATATGTCTCCTGTCCCCACTTCTCTGCCAAGTGATTGGGAGCAAAGCTTGTAAGAGCCATACCCGAAGCGTCAGCTTCGATCACACCGATAGGAATGTTCACATCAGAGGTATTGGTCATGTGATAAGCAAAGAGATAACCGAGAGCCGAGAATATCTTGTCCTTGCCCTGGGCAACGTCCATACCTATCTGTGAAGGAGTTTTCCATTTAGCATCGCAGGTAACGTCATTATAAACGGTTGCCGTTCCTTGTGCAAGGTCACCTTCCGCAGAAGCATAGTCGGTGGAAGAAATATGGAAGAAACGCATATTTCTCGTATCCTTGTAGTCGATATCAAGAGTTTCACCATTTACTGCAAGAGAATCGATAATATGCTTTACATTATAGAATACATTGGACTGACCGATGATATAGTATACATCACCGATGAGAACGTCCTTAATAACTATATCCTCTTCTGCACTCTTAACGGTAATATCCTGCTTTTCGGTAGAGTAAGCAAAGGTCTTATCGAAGGTTGCCTTCCACGTGCCGTCCTCCTCTACCTTTGCGATAGCGGTCTCGCCTGCGAATTCAACGAATACGTAACCGCCCTCTGCAGTACCCCAAACGCTGAGGGACTGATCTCTCTGAACTACCATGTTATCCGAGAAAGCGTTGGAAACGTCAACACCTGTAGCGGTAGCTGTCTCGGGAATCTCAGGCTCTACGGGAACATCGGGATCCTCGGGATCAACGGGAATATCGGGATCCTCCTCGGGCTCTATTGTAACTGTATAATAGTTATAGCTTTCATCCTTATACTGAACGCAGAAGCTGTATGTACCTGCCTCGGTAAGGGTTACTTTAATAACACCGTCAACGACAGCATTATTCTTGATAGTCTGTGAGCCCTCAGCATTCTTAATAGCGGCAGAGGTATTATACTCGCCGAGAGCATATCTGATATTCTGAAGCTCGTCAAGGTCACCGAAGGTGATTGTATTGCCCTCCTGAACGACTGTGGGAACACGCTTTGTAACCTCGTACTTGTAGATATCATAATAACCGTTATTATATACTACCGCAACAGAAACAAGACCGTTTTCTCTGTACTGAATCGTATAGGGATCAGCCTTGATCGTTCTTGCGGGGAAGGAACGCTGTCCCTCGGCACGCTTGATATCTCCTGCGGTATTATAGTCACCGTATGCGGTACGGATGACCTTGATATCGTCGAGGTTTTCAATCTTGATCTGAAGACCGTATTCGGTATATGTGGGTTCAACTACCTCAAGTGTAACGTAGCCTATCCAGTTTTCCTTTTCGGTATCGTTATAACGAACGAGTACGGTATAGTCGCCGGGATCCTTAACGGTATATGTATACTTGATTGCACCGTTAAGCTTGTTTTCGGTTACCTGAACAACGAGGTTATCCTTAACCTCTCTGTAGGTATCGTGTGTACCCTTTGCGATAAAGAAATCCTTTGCGCCGTAAAGGTTATCCACAGTGATCATAACTCCGTATGCACTAATGGTAGGCTCGATGGACATTACCTCTGCATAGTGTAAGGCGGTCGCACCGTCGGTCGTCTTTACCCAGAAGGTATAAGTACCCGTTTCTGCCACCTTAACGGAAAATACACCGTCAGCCGATCTGTCTGCTACAGCAGAGGCATTAAGAGTAACACAATCGGCAGCATTCTTCAGTGCCGTTGCATTGGTGTATTCACCCTTTGCGTATCTGATATAGCTGATCATATCAGAACAGGTGATGCTGACGATATTATTCTCAACAGTCAGCTCGGGAACGGAGTTATCAGCGAATACGTATACAAGACTTGTTGAAAAAACAGAAACAAGCATTGCTATAAGCATAAACACCGATAAAAATCTCTTGAAATCTTTCATCATTTCCTCCATATTATTTTGAAAAATTTTACGAGACAAGCGAAACTTGTCAATTGTAAATATTATATAACATTTCAACAACGAAAATCTACAGTTTATTGTAAACAAAAAGACGGACATTTTATTTTGTCCGTCTTTTTGATGCTTATTTCAGATCTATAAATGAGATTGCAGGCATTTTGTTACTGTTACACAGGTTCGCAGTCAAGGGGTAGATTCCCTCAGCGCTTCTGTTATAGCGTATACCGTAAATGGTAAACTGTCCGCCGTTTAAGGTTATCTGATTTCCGCTTGTAATAAAACTGCCTTCATAGGGAAGCCAGGTTGCCGCACCGTTATAAAGAACGAGAATTTCAAGTCCTTTAATATATCCCGTACCGTCAGCTGTAGTAAGTCCCGAACCTACGTTATTGAAGGAAAGATAAGCTATCTTATCCGAATAAACAACGTCGGCAAGTACGGGGCCCTTAACTGCATCGGGAGAATACGTACCGAACTTATCCATTGCAACAACGGCGCTCAGCCTTACTGCATTAAGATGCTTAATATAAGGGTGTATATTATTCTCCCACATGGTGTCAGCCCAGAGATCCGAGGAGGAAACTATATGGCAGTTGGGAAGCATCTGAGGTATAGAGCCCATTTCTGCCCTGACTCCGCCGATATCCATATATGCCGCAGTACCGCTGTCGTCATAGCAGGCAGGTAATTCCATAATATATACGGGGAAATCCGAATTACCGAACACCGAACGGTAATAGGTCATGAGCTGAGTGAATTGAAAGGCATATGAGTTGGTATAAAGATTTCCGAA
>SVTI01000054.1:8492-18976 GCA_015063855.1 Oscillospiraceae bacterium | reverse complement strand
GAAAAGTCTCCGTAGGCGTACTAAGTACGGTAGTGAGACTTTTCGCGGAAAAGTGTGAAAAAAGGGCTAAAACTCGATGTTTTAGCCCTTTTTGAATGCTTATTCGGTTGGTTTGGAGTATCAGATGTTAATTATTAAAAAATCTTTTTGGGAGAATAAAACTTTTAATAATTATTAATTTCACACGTCCGACCAACTTTTTCGACAGTCTGAAGGAGTCAAAAAATTGACTCCTTTTAACTATATATTAAGATTACAATAATTAAATATCAGCTGACAGAGCTCGGTACGCATAGCGGTACGCTTAGGCTCCAGAGTGGTAGCGGAAGTACCGTTGACAAGCTTACAGTCTACCGCCCACTTGACACCGTCAAGTGCCCAGTCCGATATATCTTCCGCATCGGTAAAGGCGGAAAGATCGGGATCGCTTACCTCACGCTCCTCAAGATTGTAGAAAAGAACGGCTATCTGCTCACGGGTTATAGACTGACCGAGACCGAATCTGCCGTCACCTATACCCTCGGTTATGCCGTTTTGGTACGCCCATTCTATATACTCACTGTACCACTGACCGGGAAGCACGTCCTCAAAGGAGGATACTCCGTCAAACTCCGAGGTATCCGCACCCATAAGTCGGACAAGCACGGAAACGAACATCTCTCTTGTACAGCTTACCGAAGGAGAGAACTTGGTCTTCGAGGTACCCGAAACGTAGCGGTTGGAGTAACAGAAGAACATGCTGTCATAATACCAGCTTCCCTTCTTGACATCGGTAAAGGGCATTATGTACTTATATACAAGCCCCTTGTCCTTAAAATATTGCTCAAGCTGTGAATCTCTCGATATAACAAAGGTATTTACGACCGAGTTATCAAAGGCTGTATCGAACACGGTGATTATGCTTTCGGGTATAACGAGCTCGTCTATCTCACAGCCGTCAAAGGCACCCTCACCTATAGCGGTAACGCTCTTGCCCTCATATACCGAAGGGATCTCTATAACAGAAGCTCGCGTAAAGGGTACCTCGGTAAGAGTAAGACTTCCGTCCTCATTTTCGGTATATCCGAAGGGGTTTTCAACCGACATTACAAAACCGTATGCGGTGGAGGGCATCTGAGTAGTATCTATCCAGGTTCCTCCGGGATACATGTAGAGATAGTTTTTATATCTGTTGGCTTGCGCCTTATATGCTAAATTCCAGTTGGTATATTCGAGCGCCTTACCGTTTGAATCGGTCCATACAAGCTCGCTTGCGGTATCGTTGGCGCCGAGAAGCACACCGCCAAAGGCGGAGGCCGAACAGAGTCTTACAAGCATGGCATTCTCTTCGGCATTCTTGGGACAGACAAGCTCCGCGCCAAGCTGCTGACAGAAGCTTAATGCCTCATAGTAGGAAAGCTTACAGGGAATATACGTATAGAGCCTTGTGCCCGACTGTTCTGAAAAGAGAGTGTCAAAGCCAAGCTCTGCATAGAAATAACCCTCTGCATGCTCGATGAGAGTAAGATATCTCTCGGACACAAAGAGCTCTGCCTCTTCATGGCTTAATGCAAGATCGTAGCGGAAAATAAATTTGTTCTCTTCTTTTATAACCTCAGTCGGAGCAACTCTGACCTCAAAGATATCGCAGGTAGCCGAATTGACCTTGTTATCCGATGAAACTGCGGTAAGAGTAATACTGTAGTTGCCGGGATCCTCGGAAATAAAGGTATAAGAGTTCTCGGAGGTGGAAAATTCACCGACGGTCTTATCGCCGTCACGCTTTATAACTCCGTTATAGCTTACTGCATTCTCGGCAGAGAAGCTGAGAGTTACCTCTTCACCGGGAGATAAAATCTGAGAGGATGCCATTATCTTTATATTATAGGGAATACCGAGACACTTCGGGCAGGAATTGTCCTTCTTGGTCGCACCCGAATATGCAACGTTATTGCAAAGCTTACAGGTCATCACCTCATAGTGAGGATGCTGTGCTTCATTGGTATATACGTTATCATGTATTCCCGCACAGCAAACACATGTATCGAGCTTTACGTATTCACCCGTAAATTCAGATTCACCGCATTCAAGGCACTTTCTGTACGCTCTGTGAGGATGAGCGGTCTCGCTCTCGGAAATATAGTTATGAGTATGCGCGCCCGACGGTATAATGGTCGAGTTTCTCCATAATGCTACGTAGGAATATCTTGAGCAGATATCCTCAAGAGTATAGGAATAGTAGTTAAATCCGCCCCAGTTTATCTTGGAGTACACGGACCCCCATACCTCGGCAAAATACGCTTTTCCGTCCTCCACCTTCCACACAACTGCGGTATGACCGCTTGAATAGGAAGAATTATAGGATGCTCTGACTATGTCACCGGGCATAAGACCCAACGCACAGAATGCCTGTGTGCCGAGTGCACTCTTGGTATAACATTTCCAGGGTCCGCTCGTCGCACCGTGAGCATAGGAGGAAAGCGGATACGCAGGATACGAACCGAATATCCTCTGCGCTACGTAGAGAGCAAAGCCCTGACATTGATATGCTCTGTTAAAGCTGTTACATGAGCAGCCCGCGCTTCCGCATCCGCTGTAGCTAAGCGAGGAGTCTATATTTCCTCCGCACCAGTAATAATTTTGAGGATACGAGCTGTTTTTCAACGCTGTCATCGCATTCGTAACGTCCGAGGTGGTCATAGCCGCCGAGGACGTCAAGGGCAAAAGCACTGTTACACTCACACATGCAAGCATTAACGATAATATTCTTTTTAACTGTAATTTTTTAATAGTATTAATAATAAACATGAAGATATTTTATCATACGATGTGAAAAATGTCAAATAACAGAGCTTTAAGTCAATGTATCATATTGTAAACCTTCGATTAAATAGTTATTAACAAAAAGCAGGAAACGAAAACGTTTCCTGCTCACAGACTGTCGAAAAAGTCGGTCGGACGTGTGAAATTAATAATTATCAAAAGCTTTATTCTCCCAAAAAGATTTTTTAATAATTAACATCTGATACTCCAAACCAACTGAATAAGCATTCAAAAAGGGCTAAAACATCGAGTTTTAGCCCTTTTTTCACACTTTTCCGCGAAAAGCCTCACTACCGTACTTAGTATGCCGAACAGACTTGTGCCACCAGTGGTGGATGAAACAAGTCTGTGAGGACGGCAGACACCCAACGAGTACAAGCGACTTTACGGAGCGTCGCAGGAGTTGTCGGTGTCAACGAGACCTACGGAGACTTTTCACGAAAACCGCCGGGGGTTCCCCGAAACGAGTATTACGAGTTTTGGGGGTTCGCCGATACCATCCTTTTTCAACGTCTGCCAGCTTGTCGATAGGTTTATCGACAAGCTGGAAGCAGGAAACGAAACGTTTCCTGCTCGTTTGTTATTAATATTCAGCTACTCGCCAATCTGCGGGATTGAGCTTGGTATGGCAATAGTAGGGCTCCATAAATCCGTAGCTTGCAAGACGCTCGATATAGGGCGTTCTGTAGTTGTCTACGTAATATGCCTCATCCTCAGCAGTTCTGTCGCTGTCCATATAATCCTCGTAAGCAAGGCAGAGCTCGATGAATTTCATCTGTGTGGAGTCGCGTCTTACTCTGTAAGCCATCTCCTCTGTCTGTGCAAGGGATTCTGCCTTTTCCCAGAGACCCATCATGTAGTCAAAGTTCTCTCTGTACTGCTCCTCGGTGATAATATCATACCACTTTTCCTTGGTCCAGAGATGCCATTCGTTTTCGCTCTGAAGCTCGTAGGCAAAGTTGATATATTCAAGAATGTAAGTATAACCGTCACCGTAGTACGCCTTCATAAACTCCTCGATATATGCCCAATATTCCTTCTCGGTCATATCCTTACCGTCATGCATAAGCTTTGCACCCATATAGTTTCTCATTACGTCAAAGCAAGCATTGTCATCGGTCGTATTCTGGAAGAACATACCGGTTACACCGTGAGTGAAGTAATAATTATAGTTATGATACATACGGTGGAAGAGAGGAAGGGGTGCTTCGTTATGGTCTGCGGGGAATACGTAGTCCCAAACCCATACGTTGGGGATAACACGGCAGATCTCAAGGAACATCTCGTTCATACCGTCCTTGGTAGTGAGATAACCGCCGGAGTTGACCTCCAGTGTTACGTTGGGATGAACGGTATTCTTACAGTTGGGGTCATCGATCATATGGGTTGCGCAAAGGTCGTTTGTACATACGACGATAACAACGTTCTCGTTAACGTCACCGGGCTCATATCCCTTGAGAAGACCCCAGGTATAGTTATATGCCGCACCGACTATTTTGGTGTCGGGTATAGCGTCTGCAACTATATCAAGAATGTCAACGTAGGGGCCGAGACGTCCCTTCTCGCGGTAAGCCTTTGCACAATTAGTACACTTACAATACTGAGTGCCGTCACTCATAGCACACCAGATACCGTCCTTACCTGCAAAATTTCTTGCATTGGTAACGATATTCTGCTGTATCTCGGGATCGGTAAGACAGGGGTCCTTAGTCTTATGCAACTCAACCTGGTAGGACCAGGAGGGTACAAACTCGGAAGGGTCCTTACCAAAGGAAGGAAGTGCATGGTAGAAGCCGTTGATGTCTGAAGGAGGGAACAGCTTCCACTTTCCTTCGTTACCGTAATCTTTAGCATAGAAGCAACGGTAATCCTTGGTTGCAGAGGTTTCAAAATGATCAAGATTTGAGGGAACATAGAAACATTTTTTCAAATCTACGGTTTCATCAAAGCCGAAGTAATTGATGCCTGCATAGGTCTCAAGGAAATCATACGCACCGTAAAGAGTTCCGTGACTCTTTTCGTTTGACGCAATAATGAGACGTGTACCCTGTACCTGAATGATATATGCATCACCGTCATTTCCGCACTTTGATCTGTCAACCGTTACAACATTTCCCTCACGGCTTGTTTTACCTACAAGGATCTCGTAATCTGTAGTCTCTGCGCTGTCGGAAACCACGGGGAGCTCAAAGCCTGTAGCCATCTTGATATACTTCTGAAGCTCCAGCGCAGCATTTTCGTCTTCATTAAGAGAGGGATATAATTCTCTGTAATCGTCATCCTTTTCAGCGACAAGGTTTCCCTCTGCAGGGCCGTAAACTATGGTATACTCGCTGATAGAAGTGTCACCGATAAGGATATCGCCTACGTTGTAGGGCTGGTTGTACTGAAGATTAGCATAGTTCATTAAGATCTGTGCAACCTGCGCTCTGGAGGCGGACATCTTGGGAGCAAGGGTGGGAGCGCCCTTTACGGTCTCGCCGGTGCCGTTGATAAGCTCAACGGTTACTACCCAGGTCATAGCCTCTGCTGCCCAATCTGCAGTAGCCGAAGCATCTCCGAAGCGGTCAAATGCAGTCTGTCTTGCGGTCATGGTGCTGTACTGATCACAAGCATATCTGTAAATCATGGTTGCAAGGGTCTGACGGTCAAGGGTAACATTGGGCATAAACTGTCCCTTGTCATTTCCCTTTACGTAGCCCTTCTCTGCCGCCCACTTGGCAGCTGCCGACATCCACTGTCCTGCGGGAACGTCCGGAAAACCTGTTTCGCCCTGATATTCAGCCTCGTTTGCACCCGAAATACGGAAGAGTGTGGTTGCAAACTCAGCTCTTGTCATGGTTCTGTTGGGTGTAAATGTGGTTCCCTGTGCATTGGTACCCTTCATAACACCGTTTTCATAAGCCCACTTTGCCGCCGCATAGTACCATGCGGATTCCTTAACATCAACAAAGGGAAGCTTATCTTCTGCCGCAAATGCGCTCATGGGTATAGCCGTCAAGAGCATCATTGCGAGAAGAAGCATTGAGATAAATCTTTTCATGGTTTGTCTCCTTTACATTTGTTACCATCATTATACCATATCACAATTTAAAAGTAAATAATAATATAAAAATAAACAGAGCGCGACCTATCAGATCACGCTCTGTAACATTCAGTTTGTTTCGGGCATAAAACCAAAGATGACCACCGATCTTAAGCCAAAAGCTTAGCCACGGTACAAATGTTTAGCTGTAACGCCAGAATGCGGGATTGAGGTTGCTGATGTTAGGCTCCTGGAAACCGTATTTGTAAAGGATATCTACATAAGCATCTCTCATGTCGGTATAAGCCTTGAGATCTGCATCGGTCTTTTCGCTGTCTGCATAGTCCTCGTATGCAAGGCAGAGCTCGATATACTTCATCTGAGTAGAGTCACGTCTTACTCTGTAAGCCATATCCTCTGTCTGTGCAAGAGCTTCGGCCTTCTCCCAGAGACCCATGAGATAATCGAAGTTTTCTCTGTACTGCTCCTCGGTGATGATGTCATTCCAGTCCTCGTTAGACCAGATATGCCATTCATTCTTCTGAGAAAGCTCGTAGGTATAGTTGATATATTCATAGATGTAACTCCAGCCGTCGCCGTAGTACTCCTTCATGAATTCCTTAATATAACCCCAGTACTGATCTTCGGTCATGTTTTCACCGTCACGGAGCAATTTAGCTGCCATATAGGATCTCATAACATCGAAGCAAGCATTGTCTTTTGTACAGTTCTGGAGGAAGTAACCGCTTACACCGTTTTCGAAGAAGTATGTGAAGTTATCATACATACGGTGGAAGAGAGGGATAGGCTGTTCGTTGTGGTTTGCGGGATAGATATAATCCCATGCAAAGAGGTTGGGACAGAGCTCAACGATCTTATCGAAGCAATCTCTGTAACCGTAAACGGTCTCAACCTTGTAGCCGTAGTCCTTTTCAAAGGTCTCATTGGGGTTGGACTGATTCTTACAGCCTGTGGATGTAATAGAGTGAGTACCGCACATATTGTCGCCGCATACTACGTAGGTTACGTTCTTGTTGATATCCTTTGCATCAAAGCCCTTGAGCATATTCCAGGTATGGCTGTATGCAAGACCGAGGATCTTAACGTTGGGGAAATCCTTTTCAAGAGCATCTGCCACTACGTCAAGAATGTTGAAGTAGGGACCCATTCTGCCGTGCTCACGGATAAAGGGAGCGCAGTATTCCGAACACTTACAGTAGCCGGAGCCATCGGAATGACCGAGCCACATACCGTTACCGCCTGCAATTCTCTTGGCATTGGTAATGATATTCTGCTGACTTGCAGGATCAAGAAGACAGGGGTCAGCCTCTTTATGAACCTCTGACTGGTAGCTCCAGTCGGGCTTGAATTCAGAGGGATCCTTGCCGAGGGAAGGAAGTGCATGGTAGAAGCCCTGCATACCGTTAAGCTCATTAGTACCCCACTTCTCTGCACTGTCGTAATCGTTTGAATAGAATACACGGAACTCGTTTGTTGCAGAGGTCTCAAAATAATTGAGGTTTGCGGGAACGTAGAATGCCTTCTTTACGTCTACTGTCTCAAGAACTCCGAAGAAGTTGATACCTGCATACTTCTCGAGGAAATCATAAGTACCGTAAGCAGTACCGTACTTCTGCTCGTTAGAGGTGATGTAGAGGTTGCCGTTCTGTACACCGTAAACGAATGCCTCGCTGTCGGAATTGCACTTGGAACGGTTTATGTTAACGGTATTACCCTCACGGTTTGTCTTACCGATAAGGATCTCGTTTTCACCTACCCGGCACTCAGTATCCTGAACGCAGTCAAGCTCAAAGCCGGTCGCCATCTTGATGTACTTCACAAATTCCTTTGCAGGGTTGGAAGCACTTGAGGAATAAACGACGGTATACTCGGAGATAGATGTATCACCGATAAGGATATCGCCTACGTTGTAGGGCTGGTTGTACTGAAGATTAGCATAGTTCATTAAGATCTGTGCAACCTGCGCTCTGGAGGCGGACATCTTGGGAGCAAGTGTGGGAGCACCCTTTACGGTCTCGCCTGTACCGTTGATAAGCTCAACGGTTACTACCCAGGTCATAGCTTCTTTTGCCCAATCTGCAGTAGCCGATGCATCACCGAACTTATCGAATGCAGTCTGTCTTGCGGTCATGGTGCCGTACTGATCGGCTGCAAATCTGTAGATCATGGTTGCAAGGGTCTGACGGTCAAGGGTAACGCCGGGCATGAACTGTCCCTTGTCATTTCCCTTTACGTAGCCCTTCTCTGCCGCCCACTTGGCTGCTGCCGACATCCACTGTCCTGCGGGAACGTCAGGGAAACCTGTTTCACCCTGATATTCAGCCTCGTTTGCACCTGCAATGCGGAAGAGTGTGGTTGCAAACTCCGCTCTTGTCATGGTTCTGTTGGGTGTAAATGTGGTTCCCTGTGCATTGGTACCCTTCATAACACCGTTTTCATAAGCCCACTTTGCCGCCGCATAGTACCATGCGGATTCCTTAACATCGACAAAGGGAAGCTTATCTTCTGCCGCAAAGGCACTCATGGGAACAACGCTCACAAGCATCATTGCAAGAAGAATTAATGAGATGATTCTTTTCATTATTTTATTTCCTTTCAATTTATTTACTTGTTATATTTAAAGGAATTGAGCTTAGAGCCCTCCTTTATTTCAACGGTAGTTTCGACAACAGCATTACTAAAAAACAGAGATAAAAATTTTCATATTATATCCCCTTTTATTATGCTGTTATAATTTTACCATAAAAATCTCAAAATGTAAATGAATATTTGGTTAAGAATATATATTTTTAATGCTTTCGCTTCGCATTAAATCAAAAAAACACTCCGAAGAGTGCTTTTTTGATTTAATTTTAACCGTAGTTCCAGAAATCGGGATTAATATTGCCGACATTCGGCATATCAAAGCCGTATTCTTCAAGAAGCGCTATATAAGCATCTCTGATATCGGTATAAGCCTTGAGATCTGCATCAGTCTTTTCACTCGCCGCATAATCTCTGTAAGCAAGACTAAGCTCGATGTACTTCATCTGAGTAGAGTCACGTCTTACTCTGTAAGCCATATCCTCTGTCTGAGCAAGGGATTCAGCCTTCTCCCAGAGACCCATGAGATAATCATAATTCTCTCTGTACTGCTCCTCGGTGATTATATCATCCCAGAACTCACTTGACCATATATGCCATTCGTTTTTCTGAGAAAGCTCGAAGATATAATCGATATATTCACGGATATAGGTCCAACCGTCGCCGTAATATTCCTTAAGGAATTCGTCAATATATGCCCAATACTCTTTTTCACTCATATTTCCTGCATTACGAAGAAGCTTTGTAGCCATATAGCTTCTTAAAAGCGCAAAGCATGCATTAGGTCCGGTATGATCCTGGAGGAATACACCGCTTGCACCGTGTGTATAGAAATAGGTGTAGTTATCGTACATACGCTGGAAGAGAGGAAGGGGTGCTTCGTTATGACGAGAGGGATAGATATAATCCCAAATATAAATATTGGGGCAAAGCTCTACGATTCTGTCATAGCATTCCTTGTAGCCATGCTCAACCTGTACCTTATAGCCGAGATCCTTCTCGTAGGTATTATTGGGGTTAGCCTCATTTTTACAGCCTGTAGACGTAATTGAATGAGTACCGCACATATTATCGGTACAAACAACAAATGTTACACTGTCATTTATATCCTTTGCATCATATCCCTCGAGCATTGACCAGATATACTTATATGCAAGACCAACGATCTTAGCATCGGGGTTGGTGCCCTCAAGAGAATCCGCTACAACGTCAAGAATGTTAAAGTATGCACCCATTCTGCCGTGCTGGCGAATATAGGGAGCACAGTACTCATTACACTTACAGTAAGCAGTACCGTCCGACATAGCGACCCAAACACCGCCTCTGTTGCCAAGAAGCTTGGTTGCATTGGTGATAATATTCTGCTGGATCTCGGGATCGAGAAGACAGGGATCCTTATCCTTATGATATTGTACCTGATAATCCCAATTTGCCTTGAATTCCGAAGGATCCTTGGCAAGAGAAGGAAGCGAGTGATAGAAGCCTGTTATGTTCGCACCGTTTTCCTTTGCCATCCATTTTTCGTTTTTACTTGCGTAATCAGAGAAAACTACACGGTAATCATTTACGGCAGAGGTCTCAAAATAATTGAGGTTTGAGGGAACGTAAAATGCTTTCTTTACGTCTACTGTCTCGATCTCGTCGAAGAAATTGATGCCTGCATAGATCTCAAGGAAATCATACACACCGAAAACAGTACCGTAATACTGCTCATTAGAGGTAATGTAGAGATTGCCGTTCTGTACACCGTAAACGAATGCCTCGTTGTCATTTGTACATTTACTTCTGTCAATATTAACGGTATTACCCTCACGGTTAGTCTTACCGATAAGGATCTCGTTTTCACCTACCTGGCACTCAGTATCCTGAACGCAGTCAAGCTCAAAGCCGGTCGCCATCTTGATGTACTTCACAAATTCCTTTGCGGGGTTGGAAGCACTTGAGGAATAAACGACGGTATACTCGGAGATAGATGTATCACCGATAAGGATATCGCCTACGTTGTAGGGCTGGTTGTACTGAAGATTAGCATAGTTCATTAAGATCTGTGCAA
>SVTI01000054.1:0-8482 GCA_015063855.1 Oscillospiraceae bacterium | reverse complement strand
GGGTTGGAAGCACTTGAGGAATAAACGACGGTATACTCGGAGATAGATGTATCACCGATAAGGATATCGCCTACGTTGTAGGGCTGGTTGTACTGAAGATTAGCATAGTTCATTAAGATCTGTGCAACCTGCGCTCTGGAGGCGGACATCTTGGGAGCAAGTGTGGGAGCACCCTTTACGGTCTCGCCTGTACCGTTGATAAGCTCAACGGTTACTACCCAGGTCATAGCTTCTTTTGCCCAATCTGCAGTAGCCGATGCATCACCGAACTTATCGAATGCAGTCTGTCTTGCGGTCATGGTGCCGTACTGATCGGCTGCAAATCTGTAGATCATGGTTGCAAGGGTCTGACGGTCAAGGGTAACGCCGGGCATGAACTGTCCCTTGTCATTTCCCTTTACGTAGCCCTTCTCTGCTGCCCACTTGGCAGCTGCCGACATCCACTGTCCTGCGGGAACATCAGGGAAGCCTGTTTCACCCTGATATTCAGCTTCGTTTGCACCTGCAATACGGAAGAGTGTGGTTGCAAACTCTGCTCTTGTCATGGTTCTGTTGGGTGTAAATGTGGTTCCCTGTGCATTGGTACCCTTCATAACACCGTTTTCATAAGCCCACTTTGCCGCCGCATAGTACCATGCGGATTCCTTTACGTCGATAAAGGGGAGCTTTCCTTCTGCCGCAAAGGCACTCATGGGAACAACGCTCACAAGCATCATTGCGAGAAGAATCATTGAGATAAATCTTTTCATGGTTTGTCTCCTTAATTTTATTGATTTTATTGAGAGAAAATAGTACCGCAAAGGGTGCTGTTTTCACAGTTCTCAATTATTATAACTGCCACTCACGGGTAATGAGTCGTCTGTCTGCAGCCTCGGTGAATATCCAGTCAAACTCTACACCTGTACCGTAGAAATGATGGTGTGCCCACTCGATGGGAGGACGGCGGAAATTAAGCTTAGGAGGCCAAGCATAGCCTTCCTTCCAGCAGCTGTCATACTTAACGGTGTCATTATAGAAGTTCTGGTTCTCAACAACGTACCAGAGCTGGCTGTCTCGGTCACCCTTAACGAAGCGGTCGTTATACTCAAGGCAGAGCTTAACGAATCTCCACTGAATAGAGGAACGGTGAACACGGTCAACAAGCGCCTTATCGCCTGTTTCCTTAGCCATATTCTCAGCATCCTCCCACCACTTCTTGCAATCCTCGTATCTTGCCTTGTAATCCTCAAGCTTAATAACCTCGAAGGGATCGGAGAAAAGATCGCAGTGATTCTTGGAAGCCGCTTCACTTGTGAAGTCGATCCAGTTAAGGATGTTCTTCCAACCGGGACCATAGTATGCTTCCATGAACTCATGCATATGAGCATAGTATTCTTCCTCGGGCATATAGGGATTCCACATAAGCTTAGCATGGAGGTAAGAACGAAGCTCCGCAAACTCACAGTGATTGGAAATATAGTTAGCCTCGGGGTAGTATCCCTTAACATTATTCTCGGCAAACCATCTCATATTCTTGGGCATGATCTTAAGGTTGGGGAAGGGACAGTGGAACCAGGAATAGTTTACTGAATAGTCCCAAACATAGATCTTGGAAGCCTTCTCATTCCAACCCTCAAGGTCACGCTTGAAGTCGGAATTCTGCCAGCAGGACTCATCGTTAAATGCATGGTTGGGGCACATCTCCATAGGACAGAGCTTGATAACGATGTTATCGCGGCACTTGGTCTTGGGAGGCTTACGTGTATACTGATATGCGAAGGTCTGGAATTTAAGCTTGGGATACTTATCCTTGAAAGCATCGGAAAGTGCATTCATGAAATAGATCATGGTACCTGCATGGCTTCCCTCTTCTTCATCTATCTTCTTACATCTTTCACACTGACAGTAGTTCTGGTTATCATTCTGAGAGATCTCAAAGAGCTCGATCCAGGGATTCTCCTGTAATTTCTTGTCGATCTGCTCGATTACCGACTTAATATTCTCGGGGTCGGTAAGGCAGGGCTGCTTATCACCGATACCCTCAAAATACGCACTCATAGAGTGAATAGAGCCGCCCCAACGAAGCTCGCCGCCGTACTCCTCACCATAGTCACGGTAGTTACCGTTGATATGAGCCTTAACAGCCCATTCCTTGGGTCTCGCACATTTCCAGTCAAGCTCACGGTACTCAAGAACGGGAGTGTAGCTTTCATCGATATCACCGATGGTGATAACGTCACCTGCTTTGCATACCTCAAGGTCATTGGTGAAGAATCTCCAGCCCATATATCTCTCGATAAATTCATAACAGCCGTACATACCGCCTCTGCGGCTGCCGCCTGCGATAAGAAGCTTTGTTCCGACGGTCTTGATCACGTAACCGTCCTCCTCAAGGGGTGCACGGTCGAAGGCAAGCTCGCCCTGCTCGCGACAGCTCTTACCTACGATGATCTCGCATTCCTGCTCGGTCTCGCAACCCTTGATCTCAAGCTTAACACCTGTGGTAAGCTCGATATACTTCTGAAGCTCCTTTGCACCGGTCTTTTCAGAGGGAAGTGAAGCCTCTGCACTGATGATGACGAACTCGCTGATATCATGTCCACAGATCGTCATAGTTCTTTTTTTGATTTCCATTATATTTTCCTCCTCCGTGGGGGCATAATTAGTTGATTATATTTTACTTGAAAAAGAGCTAAATTGCAAGTGAAAATATGATTTTTTGTTTTTTTAGGCAGATTAAACAACTAATCATTATAATTTTGTCAATAGTAAACAAATCGTTTTTTGGTGTAAAAATTCACATTTAAAATACTCCGTATTTCATTGACATTAAGTAATTGCTTTGTTATAATCTAAGGGAAAATAATTAAAATTTCTTACTAATAAGGAGAAAAAACAATGGCAAACAGAGAATTGGTAAATAAACTGTTTAACGACATTTGGGATATGCCCTTAGTGGACTTACATACCCACCTTGATGCGGATCACCTTGCGGCAAGAGGTCTTCATGATATCCTTCTTTACCACATGGTAATTTCCGATCTTTACGCTGCAGGCTGTCCCGACGGCGAAAGACTTTCCGAGGAACCTACAGAGGAGGAAGCACTCTATCGCCTTGAGAGAGCTATCCCCTATGTTAAGCACATCAGAGGAACAAGCTGCTACTGGGGTGTGCGCATAATCCTTAAGGATCTTTACGGTTGGGAAGAAGAGCTCAACGAAGATAACTGGAGAGAATGCCACGAGCTTATCAAGTCTAAGGGTTGCGGTGCAGAAAGAGCAAAAGAAATCGCAAAAATGGCTAAGATCGAAAAGAGCTCTACCGAGCTTTGGAGAGCTAAGGGCCATAAGCATGATGATATGCTTATGTACTCTCTCGAATGGGCATTCTTCTGCCGTGACCAGTGGGGCATAAACGATGCCGCACTTCTCGAGCTTGAGCATGCATGGAACGAAGAGATCCCCGGTCCTCCCCTTCCCATCGGTATCGATCCCGCAGTAGACTGCAATTATGAGAAGAAGATAAAGACTGTTGACGACGTTAAGGCTGCTGTTCAGCACTATGTTGACCGTATCGACTACGATAAGGTATTCTCCAATGCATCCCACTTCTCCACCACACTTAATTACCATGACGTAACCGAAGAGGATATGATCAAGGCTCTTGCAAACAGAGAAAACGCAGGTGAGTGGGAGCGTGACGTATACGCTAACTACATCAACACAATGTTCCTTGACAAGGTTCAGGAAATCAAGAGAACCACGGGTAAGGAAATCATCATTCAGTATTCTCTCGGCGCCGAGCCCCTTCCTCACGAGACAGGCTCCTACATGAGACCCGAGACTATCTTCGAGCTTGCTAAGATCATTCACAAGTACAGCGATCTTAAGTTTGAGATCCACGTTGCTTCTCTCCACGCAGATCAGGCTTGGTGTACTCTCTGCCGTGAGCTTCCCAACCTTAAGCTCGACGGCTTCTGGTGGCACAACTTCTTCCCCACCCACATCCGCCGTATCATCTCCGAGAGAATGGATATGCTCCCCTCCAACAATATCGTTGGTTTCTTCACCGATGCTTACTGTATGGACTGGTGCTATGCTAAGGCTAAGATGATCACTGTTCAGTATGCTGAGGTAGTTGCTCAGAAGATCGAGATGGGTCAGTTTGATTACGACACCGCTATCGGTATCGTACGCGAAACCCTTGATGTTGACAGAGAATTCTTCAGATTAGACAAATAATTCTGTAATGGAAAGAAAAATTGATATCATTTCTGCGGGGCTGATGGTATATGATATACTCATCTCCCCCGTGGATGAAAATGTTTTTAAGATAGACACCACTCACATTGATTCTATCAATTACAAGACAGGCGGAGATGCATTGAACGTTGCCCTTGATGCGGCAAAGTTAGGTGTCAAGGTTTGTATGGGCGGTGTGGTAGGTGACGATATGCCCGGCAGATTCTTAAAGGAAGAGGCTGAGAAGGCAGGGGTTGATACCTCGGGGATCGTTACCTCAAAGGAAAATCAGAGTTCAGTTAGTGTTGTACTTTGTAAAGAGGACGGTCAGCGTTACTTTGCATACTACGGCAAGGCAAACAATGAGTTTGACGGAACAGGTATATCTGACGAGCTTTTAGCAGATGCCAAGCTTTTATATATCGGCAGTATGATGAGCCTCAAAGGTATGGAGGGCGAGCCCCTTTATAATCTTTTTGCAAGAGCAAAGGCCAAGGGCACTATGACCGCCATGGACACCACATGGCCCAAGGACGGTATCTGGATGCCCAAGCTTGAGAAAGCGCTTCCCTATTGCGATGTTTTCATACCCAGTATGTATGAGGCAAAGGAACTTTGCGGCACAGACAAACCCGAAGAGATCGTTGCCTTCCTCCATTCTAAGGGTGTTAAGATCGCAGGCGTTAAGCTCGGCAAGGATGGTGTGTTTATAGAGGACTTCCATCTGTCCGCCTTTAACTGCGAGAAGGTTGTTGATACTACAGGTGCGGGGGATGCCTTCATGGGCGGTTTCTTAACAGGTATCACTATGGGCAAGAGCCTTTACGATGCGGCTCTTCTCGGCTCTGCAACCTCAAATATCTGCATTCGTGAGATCGGTGCAGTAAGTTCTGCGCTCTCTATGGAAAAAGCAGAAGAAACAATTTCAAAGCACCTTGAAGGTACTTTAAAATAATATAAAGAAAAGGTTTTATTATGATTAATATTGGTAACAGAAGAGAGTTATTTGTTGATAACTTTCTTATCGACGAAGAAAAAACTACCGCAGCTGCGGTAGTACATAAGCCCGTTAAGCGCGATGTTGCATTCGTTCACGATGCAGAATGGGAGACCCAAGGTGCAGCTTACCACAACATTGTTGTTACCCCTGAGGGCAAGAGATACATGTACTACAAGTCCATGCATCAGGATATCAAGCCCGACGGTGCCGATGCTACCATGCGCCGTATCTGTGTTATCGAAAGTGAGGACGGCCTTACCTGGACACGTCCCGTGCTTGATAAGACTCCTATCTTCGGTATTCGTATAAATGCTCCCACCAACAATGTCATCTCGGATCTCTATGATTATTATGACAATATGTTTGTATTCTATGATACAAACCCCAACTGTCCCGAGAACGAGCGTTATAAGGCTGTTTACGGCGAATGGGGTACAGGTCTCTACGGTTACGTAGGTGACGGTATCAACTTTGCCTTCCATCCCGGTAAGGATGTTCATGAGATAATCAGAAAATCCCTTCTTATCTCCGGTAAGGATTCGGGTTGTTATTTCGACTCTCTCAACACTGTTTACTATAACCATCAGATCGGTAAATACGTTGCTTTCGTACGCGGATTCCACGTAGGTGATGACTATTATCCTCCGGATCCCGACGTTGACGATGCAGTTCGTGATATCCGTTACATGACCAGTGACGATTTCTGGACCTGGAGCTACCCCAAGGTATTCAAGTATAACGATGATTACGATTATCAGCTCTATGCTAACGCTATAGCTCCCTACTACCGCGCACCTCATATCTACTGCGCAACTCCCACAAGATATGTTGCTTGGCCCGAATGGATCGATTCCTTCGAGAAGCTTCCCAACGCAGAGGAGAGACGCCACAGACACAGAGGTAAGTCAATGAATGACGCTATCTTTATGTCAAGCCGTGACGGTGAAAACTGGTTCCGTTACGGTGAAGCATTCATGACCGCAGGTCCCGAGCACCACAGCAACTGGAAGTACGGCGACTGTTACCCTTGCGTAGGCTTTACTGAAACTCCCGGTGAGATCCCCGGAACAGACCCCTACCTTTCCATGTTCTGTAAGGAAGATCATGACGGTGAACCCACCAAGCTTTACAGATATTCACTTCGTCTTGACGGCTTCGTATCCAGAACTGCAACCCTTAAGCCTCAGATGCTTGTAACCAAGCCCTTTGTATATGACGGTAAGGAGCTTGAGATCAACTTCGAGACCTCAGCACTCGGTTACATGAAATTTAAGCTTCGTGACAATGATGGCAACGAGATCTATTCCAGAGAGGTTATGGGTGATAAGGTTGACCGTATCGTAGGCTTTGAAAACGGTACTCCTGCAGATCTCAGCGGCAAAGAAGTAGTTATGGAGATCGAAATGAGCGATGCTTCCATCTACTCATTTAAGTTTAACTAAGCAGTAAATAATCTTATACACAAAATGACATCCTGTTTCGGGATGTCATTTTATTATCGACAATACTTTACAATTTCCATTTTATGTGATATACTTATATTAGCATATTTATTTTATCTGCAAAGGAGATTAAAGATATGGCAAAGAAAAAAGAAACAAAAAACAAAGCTGTTAAGGAAATCGGCGAATGGTTATCCGACCACAAGGATGAAATCACTGAATTTGGCACAAAGGCTCTTGATAAAATCAAGGAAAAAAAGTCTGACAAAAAAGACTGAGGCTTTTGAGACAATTGTAAATTCAACACCTTACAGGACAGGGGCAAATCGTCCCACACTCCGACCGGGTTTTTCAACAGTATAGACAAGGTACTTCAAACGAAGTACCTTGTCTTTTTACCGTAAAAACCGATAAAAACATAGGGTACCCTACCGCGACAGATCTTGTCATGATATAATTAAGTCATAGAATAAAATTTTAAAAGCGAAAGGAATATATATCATGGCAGAACGCAGAATGCTTAAAAAATCCTTTTTTTATACCGACCGCTATTTCAAGCTGTCTGCAGAATCTCAGCTTCTGTATATACATCTTGTACTTAATGCGGATGACGACGGATTTGTGGATAACCCCTGCCTTATATGCCGTATCACGGCTGCAACCGAGGATGATCTTAGGTCGCTTATCGAAAATGGATACCTTATATCCTTTGACAGCGGTATCGTGGTCATAAAGCACTGGAGAATGCACAATACGGTCCAGAAGGACAGATATAAGGAAACTGTCTACAAAAAAGAAAAATCAAGCCTTTGTGTAGACTCGGACGGCATCTATTTTATGGCAGAAAATAGCATGGATACAGATTGTATACAGGAACCCGAAATCTTGGATCCTCAGGTTAGGTTAGGTAAGGATAGTATAGTTAAGGTTAGTATAGGAGAGGTTAGTTCAGGTAAGGAAAAAGAAGAAAAGAGTCTCTCTCTTTCTCTCGCGCGCGAGGAAAAAAGCGCCGATAAGAGGGCCTACGGCGAATTTAAAAACGTCATGCTGAGCGAGGAGGAGTATTTAAAGCTGAAAAAGGACTACTCCTGTGCCGACAGGGTCATTACCGAGCTGTCCGATTATATGAGATCCAAGGGTGCAGAGTATCAGGATCACTATGCCACGTTGCGGATATGGTGCAGAGACAAGAGAAGGGATAAAGCCTCGGATAAGGGTTCGTCTCCGCCCGTCAAAACTGTTAAGCCCGAGGAAGAAGAGGACGAATTTTTAAAAATGGCGGCTACCCAACGTCAGAGAAGACTAAAGGAGGGTATATGCGGACAGCAACCACGGGCAATAACTTAAAAGCCTTTCGTTTAGATGCCGGAAAGCAGATTTTAGTATGCAAAAAAGCGCCGCCGGGCGCACCGAATTTCGCCCATTTCTGAAGTGCGAACAACTCACACGAAATGAAGCAATTTCCTATAAATCAAAAAGAAAGCAGAGAGCTTTCGCCCTCTGCTTGTACTTATTTTGTATTATTCAACTGTAACTGTGTAGTAGTTATAGCTTTCGT
Organism: Oscillospiraceae bacterium; assembly: GCA_015063855.1. GTDB lineage: Bacteria > Bacillota > Clostridia > Oscillospirales > CAG-272 > RGIG7300. Next base: position 261 of record SVTI01000054.1, on the reverse strand, counting down.
CATTGTACTGTACACAGAAGGTGTATGTACCTGCCGACTTGAGAGTTACCGTTACTTCATCAGTGGTTACGTTTTTGCCGTTTATTGCAACAGAACCGGGAGCTGCCTTGATCTGTGCAGAGGTTGTATATTCACCCTTTGCATATCTGATAACCTTTAAGTCATCGAGATTGCCGATAGTAACCTTATTACCCTCCTGTGTGAAGGTAGGAGTCTTCTGCACAATATCTACTACAAAGATCTTCATGTAGCCGTTTTCGT
>SVTI01000120.1 GCA_015063855.1 Oscillospiraceae bacterium | reverse complement strand
CGACTGCTTTTCCGATATTTATGATGGCGAAGATAATAGTGAGAGAGACAAGCAGAAAGAGATCTCCGAGATCTGTAGAGTATTCACCGAGAGAGAAAAAACTCTCGTAAAAATGCTTAAAATCTATGAAAAAATGTATGATGATCTTTGCTCAGGCAGTTCGGAAATAAAAGGTATTGAATTAGTCAAGCTTTCGGTGGCTGCCGAGCTTGAGCTGATCGAAATAAGCGGATTACCAAAAGATCGAAAGATTATGAAAATCCATGAGGCAATAGATAAAGGTCGAACGAGAATGAACGATGTAATTCTGCGTTCACAGGATACTTCAAAGCAGAAGATATCCGATGAACCTGCAGATATTCCTCAAAGCAATGACCAATAATGCAAACCCCGTACGAAATTCGTACGGGGTATCTTTTTGTCTTTATTCTCTCCCGAAAAGATAGTCAAGAGATACGTTTAGAATCTTGGATATTGCATCGATTTCTATATCGGTTATCATTCTGTTACCGGTCTCAATACGTGAGATAGAACCGCGGCAGGTATAAACAGCCATAAGCTCAAGCTTATTAGAAAGCATTTGCTGACTCATTCCTGCTTTGATCCTTGCTTCTTTTATCTTTTCTCCGATAATATTCTGTTTACTGTTATCAACGATTCTTTTCATAATATTCACCCTTTTGTCTTGATTTAGGACAAAAATAGTGTATACTATAATAACGAAAATAATGTCCTATCAGTAGGACGAAAGAGGTGTTTATGAAAATTGCTGTCATTGGTTCGAGAACTCTTGAAATAACAGAATCAACATTAAAGGAGTATTTACCGCCACAAGCCACCGCAATAGTTTCGGGAGGAGCTAAAGGAATTGATACATGCGCCGCAAGGTATGCCGAAAATAACGGTCTTGAATTGATCGAAATTCGTCCGCAGTATGAGAAATACGGAAGGACTGCGCCGATAGTGCGAAATAAACTTATAGTTGAAAGTGCAGATGCAGTTATTATATTTTGGGACGAAAAATCCAAGGGTACAAAAAATGTGATAGATACTTGTAAAAAGACAGGAAAAGAGTTTTTTCTTATTACTCTTTAAAGCCTATCATATACAAAACAGCCAGACCGAAGTCTGGCTGTTCCTATTAAATTACACCTTTTTTGATTATGAGGTTTGCATATAATGCCGCCTCACCGGTGGCAACAACGGCATAAACGGTCTTTGCTCTTTCGTAGAAGGCAAAGCGTTCAATCTCTTCTATACGAACGTTTTCACCCTCGTATTTTGCCATTGTTTTTTTGTATTCATCCCATATGGGAGTTTCAACGGTATCTCCCGAAACCACCTGCATAAGACCTGCGTTATATTCTGCGTAGGTATCGAGGGGGAAAAGTGCAAGAATTGCATCAAGCATCTCGTTTCCGCCGTGACCGTCACAACGTACAACGCGGTTATTTACACTATGGGATGGGAAATTTCCGTCGGCAATTATAAGCTCATCGCCATGACCCATTTCCGCAAGAATTTTTAAGAGTTCGGGCGGAATAATGGGCGATATATTCTTAAGCATAGATCTTCCTCTTATTTATAAAGCGGTCCGTAGGTTGCACAAGCTCTGTAGTCCTGGCCTTCCTTGTCCATACCGAATGCATTCCAAGCAGCGGGACGGAAAACGTCAGCGTCGGGTACGTTATGCATACAAACGGGGATACGAAGCATAGAGCATAAGGTGATAAGGTCGGCACCGATATGACCGTAGGATATAGCACCGTGGTTAGCACCCCAGTTATTCATTACGTCGTAAGCGGTCTTGAAGGGGCTGCCCTCCTTGCCGTCACAACGGGGAGCGAACCATGTGCAGGGCCATGTATAGTCGGTACGCTTCCAAAGTGTATCGGTAACTTCGTCGGGAAGATTAACGGTCCAACCCTCTGCGATCTGAAGCACGGGGCCGAGACCCTTAACGAGGTTGAGTCTGATCATTGTAGCGGGCATTTCTGCCTTGGTTACGAAACGTGAGGAATATCCGCCGCCTCTGAAGTAGCCGAGGTCAGCGTAGTTCCATGTGGTGTTATCCATGATAGCCTTCTGGTCAGCCTCGGTAACCTCCCACCACTTCTTCATTACGCCGTTGCCGTTTTCGTCCTTAGCCTCACCGTTAGCATCGAGACAGCAAGCACCGGAGTTGATAAGGTGGATAAAGCCACCGTTTTCCTTTGCTACACCCTCAACGTCATAGCCCGTAGCTCTCTTAACAGCCTCAGGACTCCAGTAGGTACGAACGTCAGCAAACATCTGGGCACGGTTGGTAAGCAGCTTCATAAAGAGCATACCGAGACCGTTGAGAACGTCGTTTTCAGTTGCCAGAACGTAAGGCTCACGGGCACCGTTCCAGTCAAAGGAGGTGTTCAGCATAGCCTCGGGGAAGTCACAGTTGGGATAGAAGTCTGTCCACTGTCTCTGACCCTGGAAGCCTGCAGCGATAGCGTTATGACCTACAGCCTCCTCTTCACAACCCTCGGGAAGGTTGGGATTACCGTTCATAAGATCCTTGATGATGCACA
>SVTI01000053.1 GCA_015063855.1 Oscillospiraceae bacterium | reverse complement strand
TTGTTTTAGGTAATGTAATATATTGGGCGCCAACATATGCAAATGCGCTACCCCCAATTGTTGTGCAGGAATCGGGGAAAACGATATTATCAAGAGAGCTTGCTCCATAGAATGCATATGCACCTATGGATATAACGGTATTACCGAAATCAACCTCCTTGAGATTTTCATATTCATAAAAAGCAGCAGTAGCAATATTCAGAACACCGTCACCAATAATGACCTTGGTGATATCATCCTTATATGCCTCCCAACTGAGGGACGATGGCCTTTTATTTTCATACATATATCCGCTGCCGAGGATTTCAAGAATACCCTCTTCTGAAAGATACCAGTTAATGTATTCGCCGCACTCTCCCTTTGCAATTACATACTTAACAGGAATACCGTATTTTACAGCATATTCTTCTGCATAAGAACCCTTTTGGCAATATATCGTCAGATCGTAGCAATGATCAAAGGCGTCATATGCTATATATGTAACATTTTCGGGAATATAAATGCACTTAAGATTGGAACAACCAATAAAGGCACGACTTTTTATATCCGTAACACTATCAGGAATGGCAAATTCGGTTAATGAAAAACAATCCGAAAAAGCGTATCTCGGCAAAACAGTTATACCTTCAGGCAATTTGATAGCATAAAGCTCAGTACAATTTGCAAGGGCATCGTCTGCAAGGAATTTTGTACCCTGTTTCACAGACAAATAACCTTCTGCCTCCATATTATCAGAGTCTATCAACCAATCACCCAAATAAAGACACGGTCCCCGCCAATTTGCAGACGAATGATAGTAAGCCGTATAATAGAAAGCCCAACTTCCTATCTGCTGAAGATTTTTATTAATGGTGATATCTTTCAGATAATAGCAGTCTAAAAATGCACAACCCTCTATCTTTTCAAGTGAATCGGGAAAAACAACAGAGGTGAGGTTAGTTCCTTCAAAAGCGCTGAAACCAATCTCAATAAGATTATCGGGAAGCTTAACACTTTTCAAGGTGCTGCACACAAATGTCATATCATTAATTCTTGTAATACTGTTAGAAAGTGATATATCATTCAGCTTTGAATAGGAAAAGGCAGACATTGTTATATAAACAACACTATCGGGCATTGTAACAGATTCAAAGTTACTACCGTAAAAGGCATTTTCGGCAATCGTAAGTGTTCCGGGACGGATAGCATAACTGCCCGTAAGCTCGCTTTTCACCGCGATCAAATGCTTATCTATATAAAGAACACCGTTATCCCAGTTGTTTTCATCAAGATAAAATGCAGTATCGGTAAAGCAATCTTTTCGAATTTCTCTGCACTCATCGGATATAGATATATCCTTCAAATTAGCACAACCGTCAAACGTATGGAATCCCATACTTTTCACATTTTCAGGGATAGTAACACTTGTAATAGATCCGACATTATAAAAGGCATAATGAGTCACGAATTCCACATCTTCGGGAATCACAAGATCTGTCACCAATTCACCGTTCAGATAAAGATCAAAAGCATCATAACAAAGAGCGTATTCGAAATCAATTCCACACCATTGCTTCAGATCCTTTATATGTACACTTTTAACAGAGCTGCATCCGTAGAATGCGTAGATACCAACATATTTCAAACTTTTCGGTAAGGTTACACTTGATATACTACTGAAATTTTTAAAAGCATATTCCTCTATCCTTTCAACTCCTTCGGGAATAACAAGATCTTCAACCAATTCACCGTTTAAATAAAGCTTATGGGCAATACTCAAGGGATTCGATGTGTTGTTGGATACAAATTCTATACCGCACCATGAGGCCATATCGCTGATATAAACAGCATCCAATGAAGAGCAGTGATCAAAGGCATATTCTACAATTACTTTAACGCTGGGAGGAATAGTAATGCTCTTCATATTTTCGTGATATTCAAAAGCATATTTTCCTATAGATGTTACACCATTTTTGATAACAACGTTTATAACCTGTTTTCTGTATTTCAAAAAAGGAGATAGATATACGTTGCTATACATTGAACCCTTACCCGAAACGGTAAGTGTACCCTTATCATCAAGTACCCATGTAACGTTCGTACCGCATTTACCCGATGCGACAATATCAAGATATTCTGCGGTTATACCATTATCTTCGGCATAGCTTGCGGCATAAGAGCCGTAATTACATTTTATTATCAACAGATCGCTTAAATATAAAGCATTTTCGTCAATTTCCTTAACGCTGTCAGGGATAATGACCCAATCGAGCATATTACAATGAGATAAAATATCACCCGAAATATTCTCCGCACCCTCCTCGATGACAACATATCTGACAAAGGGTGCATAGGTATACCAGTAATCATAAGACGGGGGCTTTATCATCCTTCCCTCTCCGCTTATTGTCAGAGTTGATGTATCCTTACTGAACCTCCAGTTCAACTCACCGAAATAACCCGAAGCGGATATCTGCTCACTCTCTTCGGCAGATATACATAAACCGAGCAATACGGCTGTCATAAGGGAAATTACGAGTATTAAAAATAATGGCTTGAACATCCTTTTCATATTTATGCCCTCCCCTGTATCAAGTATTTGTAAGTTTATTATAACACAGATATTTTTCTTTGTAAACGGCTTGGTTGTTCGTATTTCCCTGTTTTTTCTTTCTGTTTAGGGTGAACAGACAAAAATGACCGCTTTTAAGCGGTCATTTTTTATATGTAATTACTTAGCGTACTTCATTACGATGCTCTGCATCTGGTCAAGCTTCTTCTCCATATCGAAAGCAAGCCAATACTGATTCTTGGTACGAACAAGATTGTGCTCAGGATATGCAGGCTTGAAGTATACGTCGCCCTCAAGGTAGTCTGTCATGAAGCGGGCAACAAGCTCTGCGGTCATAACATATGCGCCGAGATGCATTGTCTCGATTTCCTTGGGAGTGAGGCTATCCTTGATTGTGGTAACAAATCCGGAAACGTAAGCCTCATACTTATTGAGGTCAAGGAATACCTTGGAATATTCGGGGTCATCCTCGATAGCATTGTTTGCACCGAAGCGGATAGCATCACCGAAGTCATATGCAGCAAGACCGGGCATAACTGTGTCAAGGTCGATAACGGCAAGAGCCTTATTGGTGTCAACATCAAGAAGAACATTATTACACTTGGTGTCGTTATGAGTAACTCTCAAGGGAAGCTCTCCATTTTCAAGCATTGTGCAAAGGCTTGTTGCAAGGTCATAACGTGAGCGCAGATATTCAAGCTCAACCCGAACGTCCTTAACACGGTTAAATTCGTCCTTCTCTGCAACCTCGAAAAGTCTTTCAAGTCTCTTCTTGGTATTATGGAAATCGGGAATGCTTTCATAAAGAACGGAAGCATCAAAGTCGCTCAAGTGCTTCTGGAATGCACCGAAGCCCTTACCTGCTTCAACCATAACGAAAAGATCGTCGGACAAGTTATATGTAATAGAGTTGTCAATGAATCTGTAACCTCTCCAGAAGCCGCCCTCTTCATCATAGGCATAGTTCTTACCCTCGGGTGTATGTAAGAAATGAAGAACGTTACGCTTAGCAGTTTCTTCCTTTTCCTTAACCTTAGCCCTGATATGCTCGGTTACTCTGTCGATATTCTGCATAACCTCTTCCGGTCTCTTAAATACGTAGGTATTAACCTTCTGGATGATATATTTCTTATCTTCACCATCGCGGAAATATGTAACGCAATAGGTTTGATTGATATGCCCTGTTTTGATCTGTTCACAGCCCTTATATTCGCCCTCAATTGCAAATAAAGCACCAATCTTCTGTAAATCCATATCTACATCTCCTATAAATTAATATATACGAATATATCTCAAAATATTATAGCACAATTGTTATAACATTTCAATAGATATCGCATTATTTTACAATTTAATCAAATTTACAACCATCTGCCGAATCGCAGAATTTTGCCAAAAACTTTCCTTTAAGCTTCGGGAAAGCCTGCAGATATTCCTCGGTGACCTTAGCCTCGATATCCTCGATATAATCGGGATCGACAAGAGCCATGCAACAGCCCTTAAAGCCTGCTCCACTGAAGCGTCCACCGTAGATACCCTTGGTTTCGCACATTATCTCATAGAGCTTCTTTAATTCGGGAGAGCCTGTTTCGTAGTTATAGATACTGGAATGTCCGCTTTCAAAGATAAGCCGGCCGAAACCGTCTATATCGCCTGCTCGCCACAGCTTTACACCCTGCTGAACTCTCTCGTATTCCGAATAGAAATGCGCCGCACGTCGTTTCCAGCTCTCAGGGAGTCTGTCTCCATACTGCTCGAACACCTCATGAGGAACATCACGCAGATAGCTGTCGGCAAAGGAGCCGTATTCCATACCTGAAAAAGCTTTCATGGCATAGGCAGCCGATTTCATCTCATCAACACGGGTATTGAAGGCCGTACCCACAAGGGCACGCTCAAGTCCGCTGAAGAATATCGCTATCTTATAGGGCTTCATGCTCTTTCCTGTAGAGCGAAGCTCATAATTGTCGTCATTGGTATCAAGGTAAAGGAGCTTTCCCTTCTTTGAAAGCACCTCACAACTCTGATCGAGCTTACCACACTTGACACCTACATATTTATTCTCTGTCCAGAGAGCATTATCGATGATCTCCTGATGTGTAAGCTTGATATCATTTACCTTACACAACGCAGAAAGGAAAGCAATGGTGAGAGCCGCTGAGGAGGAAAGTCCCCCTATGGGCAGTGTTCCGTTTACCACAGCCTTAAGTCCTCTGGTAACCTCATGATTTCTCTTGAGAGCAAGGATAGCTCCCTTGACATAATCCGACCAATTTTTCTGTCTTTTGGGAAGGGGCTTATTAACATTAAATGTATGATCTCCGAAAATGTTCATGCTGTGAAGCGACACCTCACCGTCATCGGTCGGTGTATACAGAACGTGAATTCCGTAACTGATAGCCAATCCCGTTACCAGACCGTGCTGATGGTCGGAATGAGCGCCTAACGGACATACACGGTAAGGGCAGAACGCCTCGTAGATCTCCGTAACATGGGGATACCTTGCTTCAAAAACATCATGCATTAAGGTCATGATCCTTCTCCTTTTTTTTAATTTATAGGAAATTGCTTCATTTCGTGTGGGTTGTTCGCACTGCAGAAATGGGCGAAATTCGGTGCGCCCGGCGGCGCTTTTTTATATAATAGGAAATTGCGTTATTTCGGGCGCTGAAGAAACACAATTATGCTCGGTCCATACCCGATCATTCGGTGCGGGTCGGCACCCGCTTTTTTAGAGCTTTATTCCGAACTCCTTTTGAAGAACGCCGGAAAGAGCCTTATTGTAATTAGCGAATGAATAGTTAGCCTTTATATCTTCATAACCGTTGCGACTCCACTCGGGAACTCTATCACGGTTATCCGAAATATACTTAAAGAGCTCGGCAAGATTCTCCTCATTATCCGTCTCAAAGAAAAATCCTGTTTCTCCCTCTTTGATATATGAGGCGGTTCCGTTAACGTTGGTGCTTATAGGCATTATGGCATTACCCATGCTTTCAAGTATGGTAATGCTCGCCTGTTCCTCCTTGGAGGTGAGAATAAATACATCGTTATCGAGATACAGCTGTCTCATCTGATTATAGGGGATATGAGTACGAAGGACAATATGCTCACCTATACCGTTATCGTCAATATACTTCTGCAGATCAGCCATATATTTCTTTTCCTCAGGAGCACCCGCTTGACCGAGTATGGTAAATCGGATATCGGAAAGCCAGCCCTTATCCTTCATTACCTTAACGGCACGGGCAAGAACAAAGTGATTCTTATAAGGACGATATTTACCTACGTCAAGAATATTGAGCATACCATCCTTGAAATAGCTTCTGTTCTCAGCCTCGGGAGTTACAGTGAATATATAAGGAAGAAAATGATCGTGCTCCTTGATATACATCTCGTCACGATGATACTTGAGTTCAAATACGTCACTTACCTCTACGGTGGTGGTACGAACCTTAGGCAGAAGGGCGAATATTATTTTCTGTTTAAAGGAGGTCTTCTTATCCTTACGGGTATATAGCGCTGTTTGATTATAGAGTATAACTGCCTTAATTCCTAAAAGTTTACATACCATATTCGCCGTAAGGGTAGCCGGGGTTCTGTATCGGAGGATTACCACATCGGGCTTGATTGCCTTGATACGGCGAAGCATCCACCAAAAAGAAGGGTATGTGTTCTCAGTCATCTTAGACTCATATGCAGTTTCATCAAGCTTTCTTTTGTAATGACGGTCAACTAATTTTCCAAACCAAGAAAGCTTCATTCTTTCGGGAACAAGAAAGGAATGGTCCTCGTTGGCACCGACAGTTTGTACAATATAGCTCACTCTGTGACCTGAATCGATAAGACCCTTAACTATCGGAACCTGGTTGGTGTGAAAGCGCTGCGCCAAAAAGAGTATTTTCATTCCAAACTCACTTTCTTTTCATCATCAAGCTTCATATTTATATACGAAGCATAGATCGCAAAAAACATATAAATAAACTTATGATTAAGCATATTACCACCGATATCGTTGGCAAGGAACATTATTACGATAGTTATTATCATAATAGAATATTTTCTGTGCTTCCTTATCATAGGAACCAATTTACGGATAACGTATACATACATTCCGTAGAAAAGTGTAAAGCCTATAAGTCCAAAACCTACAAGTATCTGAATAAATGTAGAATGGGGAGGCCTGCGTACTCCGTGAAGCAATGAGTAAAAATATTCAAACTGCATGGGACCGTAGCCCTGAACAGGCTTCTTGGAAAACAGTTCAAGACCGTATTCAATCATATAGGAACGTGTATTAAGGGAAACGTCGGTCACGGCTTCCTCCTCGGCAAATATATTGAACACCTGTGCGAATCTGTAGAAGAACTTATTCGTCTCCGCAAGCTCCATAACAAAGTACACCGCAACACATATCACCGAAAGTATGGCAAGAACACGAATCGCTCTTCCCTTCTTCGATTTGAACATCTCCATGAGAAGGAATGCAAGAGCTACAAGTAAAAATGACTTACGGCTTCCGGCACCCACAAGAACGAAGAGGGATACGGGCAATACTGCATATGCCCACTTTTTCTTCTCAAAGATGATAAAGTACATCGTCATGATGAAGAGCACTGTACAATACAATCCCATACCGTTCATCTGATTGATCTCGGCACCGATTCTCTGACCCATAGAGATACGTCTGATTATCTCGCCGGGTCCGTAGAATAAAATGGTATAAAGACACATTATAACAGCACCGATATATATTGAATATATTATATTTCTAAAATCCTTTTCACTCTGGATATTAAGTCTTATTATTATATAAAAGCCGAATAACTGAACCAGCGTCAAAACAAGACCTATTACTTCTTTCTCACATTCGACCCAGAAGGTCGTAAGTGCTGCATAACCTACAAACAGAAGCAGAGAGAAAAATGTATAATCCAACTTAAAGGTATTTCTCTCAAGAAAGAAATTTATAACAGAGCAGGCTACAGCACCGAGGAAGAAGATATCGCATATGACACTGTACGCAGGCTTATATGCAAGTACGTAAAGAGAGCATATATACAGAAACACGAAGGACATAGACAGCATTTTAAAAAAGCTGTATCCATTTCCGTTATCCCTCTCTTCGGGTATAAGTTTTCTATTAAGAGTCATTATACTCTCCTGCAGTTAAAGGTTATTTTTATACCATTCAATGGCAAGGGCGATACCCTCTGCAAAGCTGTAATCGGGGTCAAAGCCAAGCATCTCGCGGCTCTTGGTAATATCTGCATTACTGTGCTTAATATCACCTGCACGGTCAGGACCAAAGATAGGTTCAATATCCACTCCGAGAGCCTCGGTAAGACCGTTATAAACGTCGATAAGAAATTCTCTTCCGCCGTATGCAACGTTGAACGCCTCACCTGCGTACTTGGAGTCAGCAAGACAAGCCTTAAGGTTAGCCTCAACTACATTTTCAACATAGGTGAAGTCACGGCTCTGCATACCGTCACCGTTGATGGTGGGTCTCTCGCCGTTCATAAGCATCTTTAAGAACTTCGGGATAACCGCAGCATAAGCACCGTCGGGGTCCTGACGCTTACCGAATACGTTGAAGTAACGAAGACCGTAGGTATCAAGACCGAAATGGAGAGAATACTGTCTGCCGTAGCCCTCGCAAACATGCTTGGTAAGAGCGTAGGGAGAAAGAAGCTTACCTTCTCTGCCCTCTCTCTTGGGAAGGTTGGGCTCATCACCGTAAACGGAGGAGCTGGAAGCATAGACGAACTTCTTAACGCCACAGCGTCTTGCCGCCTCCATCATATAGTGAGTACCCTTGATATTAACCTCTTCAAAGAAGAGAGGCTCTACAAGGCTGCGAGGAACACTTATCGCTGCTGCCTCGTGAAGAACGTAATCTACACCCTCACAAGCCTTCATACATGTATCAAAATCTCTGATATCGCCTTTAATAAACTCATAGTTGGGGTTATCGATGAAAAGATCAACATTACTCTGCTTACCGGTAGAGAGGTCGTCCAAAACTCTTGCCTTATAGCCAAGACCGAGTATTGCCTCGACACAGTTAGATCCGATAAATCCTGCGCCGCCTGTTACAAGGAAGGTTGAACCCTCCGGAAACTTTAAATCCTTATATCCCATTTTAGTTTTCCTCCAATATATCTGCTATTCTCTTACATGCAAAGCCGTCGCCGTAGGGATTAGACGCCTTGCTCATCTTGTCATATTCTGCCTTATCGGTAAGAAGAAGCTTGAAATTATCGTAAATTACCTGCTCGTCCGTACCTACAAGCTTAAGGGTTCCTGCCTTAATTCCCTCGGGACGCTCGGTAGTATCGCGCATAACGAGTACGGGTTTGCCGAGAGAGGGTGCCTCCTCCTGAATACCGCCGCTGTCGGTGAGTATCATGTAGGAGCGTGCAAGGAAGTTATGGAAATCAAGAACCTCAAGGGGCTCAATGATCCTGATACGGTCCTCGCCTCCGAGGATCTCGTTAGCAGCCTCGCGCACAACGGGATTCATGTGGATGGGATAGATAGCCTTGATGTCGGGATGCTCATCAATGATACGGCGTATCGCTCTGAACATATTCTTCATAGGCTCACCTAAGTTCTCACGTCTGTGAGCAGTAATCATAATAAGTCTGGAATCAGCCGCCCATTCAAGCTCGGGATGAGTATAGTCATCACGAACTGTAGTCTTGAGGGCATCGATTGCAGTATTACCTGTGATATAAATACTGCTTTCATCCTTACCCTCGCGAACAAGGTTATCGCGGGAAAGCTCGGTGGGAGCAAAATTATATTTTGAAATTATACCTACCGCCTGACGGTTGAACTCTTCGGGATAGGGTGAATAGATGTTATAGGTACGAAGTCCCGCCTCTACGTGACCTACAGCTATCTGGAGATAGAAGCAGGCGAGGGCTGTAACGAAGGTAGTGGATGTATCACCGTGAACCAGCACTACGTCGGGTCTCTCCTTCTCAAGAACCTCCTTGATGCTTGTTAAAATATTAGTGGTAACATCAAAGAGTGTCTGCTTATCCTTCATAATGGAAAGATCATAATCGGGGGTAACACCGAAGGCATCAAGAACCTGATCAAGCATCTGACGATGCTGACCTGTTACGCATACAAGACATTCTATATTATCTCTCTTCTTTAATTCGAGTACAAGGGGACACATTTTGATTGCCTCCGGTCTTGTACCGAATACGAGCATTACTTTTTTCATTTCATATACCTCTTAATTAAAGCTTATATACTCCGTCAAGCTTACATACGTTTCTTGTATCAAGAATAAGCTTGCCCTTGATCTTATCGTCTGCTGTCTTTATCTGGTCATGTCCTACCATGATAACGAGGATGTCAATATCATTAAGGAAGGTATCGAAATCGTGATACTGATTCTCACAGATATCCTTTGTAACGTAGGGATCGTAAACCTTTACACCATGAGCAAGATGCTTCTCCATACATTCAAGCATCTGCATTGTGGGGCTCTCACGTATATCGTCTACGTTCTCCTTATAGGTCATACCATAGATACCGACTCTTGCAGGATCGGTTATCTTATTTTCCTTCATGATGTTGGAGATTCTCTTAAGAACAAATTCGGGCATCGAATCATTGATCTTTCTCGCCGCAAGAATGATATTTGCAAGTCCGGGATAATCTCCTACAAGGAACCAGGGGTCAACGGAGATACAGTGACCGCCTACACCGGGTCCGGGATTAAGGATATTAACACGAGGATGCTTATTGGCGATACGAATGATCTCATATACATCCATATTATCGCTGCGGCAAATCTTAGCAAGCTCATTTGCGAATGCAATATTGATGTCACGGAAAGTGTTCTCTACAACCTTGGTCATCTCTGCGGTACGGATATCGGTAACCACGATATCGCCCTCACAGAAGGAGTGATAAAGAGCCTTTACCTTTTCACCGATCTCCTTATCGTCAGCACCGATGGTACGGGAATTGTGCTTCAATTCATATACCATGTTACCGGGGATGATACGCTCGGGAGCGTGAACGAGGTTGATATCCTCACCTATCGTAAAGCCGTTCTCCTCGATAATGGGACGAACAAAGCGATCCATAGTGCCGGGAGAAACTGTAGATTCAAGAACCACTGTAGCACCCTTGGGACATACCTCCATAACCTTCTTAACCGCCGCTATAACATAGCAAGGGTCAATCTTCTTGCTCTTCTTGTCATAGGGCGTAGGAACTGCAACAATGTACATATCTGTAGATATATAGTCTGTTGAGAACTCAATACCCTTAGCCAGGGCATCAGCAAAAAGATCATCAAGACCGTCCTCGTCGAAGGTGGTCTTTCCGCCTCTTAAAGTGTCTACAAGCTCCTTGTTGTAGTCTGTTCCCACTACCTCAACACCGTGAGAAGCGAACATAAGCGCTGTGGGAAGCCCGATATAGCCTAATCCTATTACATTGATCTTTGCCATTTTATTTACCACCTATCAATCTTTTGATTTTTTTCTTTATATTGAACATTCTTGTTTTCTTGTTTTGGAATTTTCTTGCCTTATCGTAACCCTTATTCTCAAGTATACTGAAGAAGGGATCACGGTACTTAGGCTGTGCGATCGACTTTTTCAGCTTCTTGTGAGTCTTGACTGCATGCTCAAGGTTACTGTCACAGATCTCTGCATTTTCCTTAATCTGTGCTGCAAGCTGACTTCCCTTCTCGGTATGTACGAGCATTATAGATACACCCTTGTCATCATCGAAGCGATCGGTCAGGGTCTCTATACCCCAGTAATCACCAACGGTAACATCGGAATAATTATTGAAGTTGCGGAAATGACAGTTATAACAGCTTTGTCTCAGATAATCGAAATATCTGAAATACTCGCACTCACTGCGGGTCATGATAACATCGCTGCCATCCTCGAAGGTAACCTTAACATTACTCTTCTTCCATCCCTTAGTCTTATCTCTGAACTTGAAGTCTGTAACCTTCTTGCCATACTGTCCTTCAAGCTGTGCAATATAATTTTCAAATACTACGGGACTCTGAACACCGTGACATATAAGATCCATGGTATACAGATTCTCATACCTGTCACCAAAATAATTCTTGATAGCCGCTATCTGGCAGGGTGTACCTGTAGCAAGCACCGGTATTCCCTTCTCAAGCTCGCACTTAAGCTCGCTGTATATGTTGCCCATAGCACTCTGAACATACTTTGAACCGCGAAGAGCAGAAAGCTCCTTATCTGTACGGGCGATCCTATGTACAGGATGCATCTTATCATCATAGACTACACCGGAAACAACACCGCCCATAGCGATGATCCTCTCGGATAACAGACCTGCCGCACCGCCGGAGGAGGAGGCGCGAAGCTTGTCCTCGTTCTTTGTACGAAGTGCGTAGATCTCTTTAGGTTCATTGCTCTTCTTAGGAGCGTTCACAGGACAGAGCTTATTACAAAGTCCGCACTCAATACACTTATCTATATCAACAACGGGATGATAATATCCCGCCTTTTTCTCTATTTTAATTGCACCCTTTGGGCACTTCTCTGCACAGAGCATACAGCCCATGCAGGACTTAGTACCGATAAGAGGCCTCTTATCCATTTCAATCTCCTTAATCTTGTGTGCAGGGTTGCCCGCAATCACGCAGTAGCCCTCGGGAAAGCTCTTGGTTACCACAGATCCCGCACCTACCACGGTGTGAGGACCGAGAACCACACCGGGAAGAATGACCGAGTTAAGACCTATCCATGAATTAGGACCGATAACGATGTCCTTGCCTCCCGTATGCTTGGACAGATCCTTGAGATCGTGGTTGGCTGTTACCATACCCACGTTACAAGCGATATAGCTGTCCTTGCCGATTATTATCTTTGCACCCGAAGCCTGATAATAGTTACCCGGCTTCTGGAAGATAGTTATATTGTCACGGTGAAACTCAATATTCCTCCAGTTTGTAACCGTAACATTATAGTTTACAGGGAACGGCACCTTACGGTTGATACCGATTATCTTCTGCATGAAAACCGCATGCATTGTCCAGCGCCATCCCTCTGAATACTGAAAACGCTTGAAATATTTTCCCTTCAAGTATTTGCCCTTATAAAACAGATGACCTATACACCAAGCGAAGCACCATTTTATAAAGCTCTTGGTTCTACCGAATATCCTTCTCATCTGACACGCTCCAGTGCTTCAAAGAAGCTTTCACGGGATGTGGCAAGCTTTTCTCTGTCAGCGTTTACACGCTCACGCACATTTTTCTCGTTGAGAAGCTCATCCGCCTTACTGAGAACACATTTCCATTCATCAGCTCTTGCTCTGTCAAGAGTAAAGAAGCAATCCGCCATATCCATTCTCTCAAGCACGTCCTGCATCTTACCCTTATATTCAGAGCCAAATTTAGTATGGTCTATCGAAATTACGGGAGTGGAATTACGGATAGAAAGAAGTGTTCCGTGGAAGAAGTTTGTTAAGGTTATATCGCAAAGTCCGAAAAGAAGACTCCATTCAAGAGGGTTAAGATCTGCAAGGTATATATCCTCGGCTCCGGTATTACTGAATACTGAAAGAATAGTGTGTGTCTGTCCGTACTTTGACTTAAGTCTCTTTACAAGAGCATTGGTTGTACCCATGGTACAAATAAGACGCTTATTTTCGGGTATCTTATATTTTTTATATATCTTAGCCTTGTACTCCTCCTTGGTCATGCCGAGAAGGTTCAGCACGTAATCAAGGTCAAGAAAGGCTGTAGGATCACAAGTAAAGGAGACGTCTGCCTCAGGCGAACAATGATGAACAAGATCTCTTGTATAATCATCACGAACACCGATGAAGTTAAAACCGTTAAGAGAATTTCCGAATTTAACCTTTCTTTCCTCCGTAACGTGCTCCATGCCCATGCCGAATGCAGAGGCCGCATAAGAGAATTTCAAAACGTCTGTTTCACCCATATCGAGAAGATAGGGATTCGGGAAGCCCCTCTTTATCCAGTTCCATACCGCATCCGAGCCGACTACGATAACGTCGTAATGGGCTTTGATATATTCAAAAGCATTTTCACACGTGTCCTCGATTATCTGCTTGTCTGAAAGCGGCAGATATTTAAGGGAATCGCGAAAGACCCTCTTACGCTTGATTCTGTGGAAGAATTCCATAGGACGCTTGATCATACTCTTATTGAATTTAACGCGATAGTTCTTTTCCATTATCGCGCTGCTGTAGTCAACGACCTCAACAGTATCATCGGGATAACGCTTCGCTATCTCACGGGACAATGCAAGGCATTGCATATATGCACCGTAATTTATACTTCGGTGAAAGGTCAATATTCCTATTCTCATATAAGCACCACGGATACCAAAAAGCGTATCCTCTCCTTAAAAAAATTATTAATCCTTAACCTTTAAGGCATTCCATCGTCTCTTGATAGGTTTGAGCATGATCGCAAAATAGATCATCACCCATACTGCTGCCAGGATCACAGACTCTACTGCCGAGCCGTCAAGACCGCCCTTGGGGGCAATAGCAACGTATTTTTCAAGAGGAACAATATATTTGATACCCACAAACACAGCACCGAAAGCCACATTGAGAAGTATCATCTTCAGAGCGTCAAACCAGGGGAAAACATCCTTTATGCCGACACTAAGAAGCTTTGCCGTTGCCACAAGCTGTATCATACCCATAATGATCGTGGATACAAGGGTAGCAAGTGCGGGAGATATCATCGCCGCCGTCTCTCCGAAGAAGGTCTCCAAGGTAAAGAAGAACACTACGTTCAGAACTGCATTTGAAACAAGTGTACCGATGGATGACCAAAAGATAAACGTTGTCTTACCCACCGAATTGAGAACCATACCGTAATAGGTACAACGTAATATCAGATAAAGCGAATAGAGACCAAATACCCACTTACCGTAAACGTAATCGGGTCCGTAAAGAATATTTACAACGTCACCGCAGAATACAAAGCATCCGACCGATACCACAGAGATTATCATAAGGCTGAGTGTAGTCGCATTTCCCCAAAGCTTAAGTGCCTTCTTGGTATCGTTCTTTGACAGCATTCTTACCATCTGAGGCAGAAGCACTGCTGTAAAGGAGGAAGCTATCATGGTTACGGGAAGCTCTGTTGCAACAAAGGTATAAGTCTGAAAGTTCTTATCGTCCATAAAGATACGGATAATGAACTTATCAAGCTCTATATTAAGAGTACCCACAACAGATGCAAGTCCGAGAGGTATGGAAAATGCCAACACTCTCTTAAGCATCTTCATCGTAATATAAGGACGTACACCCTCGGCAAACTTACCTGCAAGAATATATACCGCTATAGAGAAGAATGCCTCAACGATAACGTAGGCGAGCATGTAAACACCAAAGCTCCAACCGAGCGCTACCGCTAATACAAGGGATAAAAGAAGCGCCGCACTATTCAGTATTCGGAAGACTACAAGGTATTTTGCCTTTTTATAAACTATCAGAAGATTCTCTATGCTCGCACAGATTATCTTTGTCCATGGGAATAGTGCAAGAAAATAAAGATACTTGCCAAGGTCCTTGTCGTCGATTATCATTACAGATATCACAAGCACAAGACCAACGACGAAGCTGAGGATCGTATTTAATGTGTAGTAGAAGGAGAGAAATTTACGCTTCTCCTCCTTGGATTCGGTTCTCGCAAGGAAAAAATTCAAACTTTTCGGCAGACCCAGCATTATAAATGACGATACCAGATTTACTATCATCATAATTTCCTTGTATACCGCTTTATCGCTGTCTGTATAAGCAGAGCGGGCAAGGATCATCGACATTACCATGGCAATAGCCGAGGTCGCTATCTTTGAAAATGTAAGCAGGGTCGCATCAGCGCCTAAATTACCGGTTTTGCTTTTTTCTTTTGTCCCTTTTTTTAGGTCTATCTCTTTTTCATCCATCAGATAAGTTCCTCTATACTCTTTGCCGCATTGGAAAAATCAAAGCGTTCGGTTTCTTCACGGTTGATTTTCAAGTCAGGAAGCTTTCCCTCCTTGAAGAGAAGGTAATCACGAAGAATATAATTTTTAAGCTCTGCAAAATCCTTTTTGGCGGTTGCCTCCTCATAGGAGATACCAAGTCCCGCCCGCTTCATAACTACCGTTACCTCGCTGTCAGGTTCATCACCTGCCACAAGGGAAACTATCGATTTACCCATCATGATATATTCAAGGAACTTGCCGGGGAAAACTCCGTTCTCACCCTTCTCGTTCCATGTTGAGAGAACAAGATGTCGGGTAGATGCCTGAAGCTCAAGACACTTTCCTCTTGGGAGCATTCCGTAATCGGTTACCCTATCGGTCATGCCGTACTTCTCCGCCTGAGAGTTGAACACTCCGAGATGATTACCCGCATACTTGAAATACACATCATTCTTATCCACCTTACCCTCATCACAGAGCTCCTTTATGGCTCTGAAAAGGGGTGTGATATCTCGTTTGCCTGCATAGAGTGCACCAACGTAGGTAAAGGAGAACAAGCCGTCGGGAGCAGTTCCCTCTACGTCAACGTCATTACGGTCAAAGCCGTTATATATTACACTCGCCTTATTCTTGTACTTATCACCGAATATTCTCTCGTAATATCCGTTTGATACCGCTACAAGGTGATCTGCCTTACGGCATACCTTATCCTGAAGACGACTTCTGTATCCCTTGGTAAAGAAGGATGTATGGTTTACCACCATGGGATCGCGGAAGTCCGCTATCCACTTTACCGAAGGGCAGTATTTTTTCATCACAAGACCGCAGAGATGACAGGACACAGGTCCGTAGGAGGATATCACAGCATCATAGCTTCTGTATTTCTCGAGATCAGCTTTAACAAGCTTCTTAAACTCCTTGGTATAGCCCTTTGAGCCGGTGATACGCATTATCTCCTTGATCTCATGCTTCGCTCTTGCCTTGAGTCCCATCTTCTTAAAGCCGCTCGTATTGACAGCCTTGGTCTTTGGAGCATTATTTGAAGCTGCAGACTTAGGCTGAGCCACGCCCTCTTTAACAATCGGTCTGTCTATTTCGATTACACTGTCCAATTTTGCAAGCACATCATCAAAGGAATGGTCAAGGTCACCAAAGGGCTTAACAGTCACAACATCAACGTGGTGACCGGCCTCCTTTAATGCCTGAGCTAATTTCGTAGGTCTTATAACACCTACAGTATGTCTGGGTGCAAAATTATAACTGATTATGAGTATTTTTTTCATCATTACTGCTCCAAAAGCTTGAAGTATTCGTCACTTATCACCGATTCGTCGTTTTTCCATGCTCGCTTATAGCCACGCTCTTCATACTCACGGCGCATCTCATCGTCTGTAAGCATCGCAGCAAGAGCATCAGCATATATTTCATGAACTTTAGCCTTGTTAGAATAGTCAAAATCTATCTTACCGTCAAATATGGGTGTAATTATTCCGTTATCCGCCTTGACCCAATCCTTGATATCAAGCTTACGGTATTCGTCGTACATGATTTCAGCAGGTCCTGTAGCACATGATGTTGTAACTACTGCTGTCTTACATACCATCGCCTCGATAAGTGCATTTGGGAAGCCCTCGCTAATGGATGACATAGCGTATACATCACTCTTAGCCACATACTTAAAGGGATTGGACTGATAACCTGCAAGGAGAATGTCGTCGGCATATTTATTTCGCTTTGCCATATCGATAATGTCCTTTTCATACTTACCGCGATGTCCCACAAGCACAAGACCTGCATCAGGAACCTTCTCTTTAAGTATCTCAAAGCTCTTAAAGAGATCCCAATGTCCTTTATGCTCGCTCAATATTCCGACTGTAGAAACCACCTTGTGGCTGTCAAAGAACTTCTGCTCCTCCTCAGAGAGAGATTCCTTTGAAAGCTCCTCAATATGCTTGCAATCAAGGAGATTCTCGATAGTATGGCACTTATCCGCATCATTTGGGTATCTCTCTGTGAAGAATACCTCCATCTCCTTTGCATTGAAGAGTATCTCACCGCCCGCAGCTATGATACCGTGATACTCGCTCGTATTGTCTATAAGATCCTGAGCGCCTCTGCAGGCACCGATCATACGACATTTAAGACCTGCAAAGCGTATCGCTCTGTTTGCCCCGGGTGTAAAAGCAAACACCGTAGAAACCTTCTTCTCGCGGCAGATCTTGTTTATCTTCCTTGATCTGCGCCAAAGGTTAAGAAGCTTTTTCGCCATATTATGACTTGCGGGGATATCAAGATTGATAAGCTCTGCGTCTATTTCATAGCTGATATCGTCATCGTCAAAAACTATGTAGTAAATGTTATACTTCGGTGAAAAAAGCTTTGTCAGTCTTGAAGCAAATCGCTCACTTCCTCCACTTTTAAGGTCGGGGGTTATAAACACTAAATTTTTCTTTTCCATTTCAGCTCTCCAATACCTTTATAAGGTCACCTATAACAGTTTCGGGCAGATACTTCTCTGCCTCCTTACTACAGAATACGCGCATTTTTGCAATTTCTTCGGGGTGATCGTAGTAATATTCAAGCTTCTGGCGAAATTCATCAAAATTGCATCTCTCAAAGGACACCGCCGTCTCACCCTCACGAAGCATATCCGCATAATAATCCCAGCGTGCCGATAAGGTAGGCAGACCTGCAAAGAATGCGTCTATGATAGATGCAGGCTGACCCTCTGTAGGACACTTGGTGGGAAAGATATGGAGAAAATAGTTGTGCATTATTTCGCTTGTATCCCAGGCATCGGCAAGCCCGTGATATACTATGTAATCGGGGAAGGTTTCCTTTATCTTGGGGAACTCGTCCACATAGTCTGTTTCTATCTTGCCGTAGATATCAAGGGTATACTTGATACCGTTTTCATTTATCTTCTTTATCTCTCGGATCATATCCGGAAAACCCTTGAGATCCATTATTCTTGACATATAGATAAGCTTTAAGGGCTTGGGATACTCAGTCACAAGCTCGTCACCCTTGAAATGACGAAGCTTCTTAAAATTAGGGAAAACGGATACCCTTTCAAGACCGCAGCCGATAAGATCCTTTTTCAAGGTCTCGGTCTCAACGATGATATGCTTAAATTGCTTTAAAATATCAAGGGATGCGGGAGTCTCATTGACCGTCTCCATCAATGCAGCTCCAACAAGAACAAAATACATATCACGCTTAAATATCTTATTGATAAGAGTACATACCTTACAGAGATTCATAACACTTGTGTTGTTGGCGAGAACAAGAACCTTTTCGCTCTTACGGAAGGCATTGAACAGAGCCATAAAAAGCTTGGGCTTGGAATGCTTGATCTCACGGTAATTACATTCAAGAACGTTGTCACGACCATAAATATCCGCAAGTCTGTCAACTATCTCAAGGGTCTTTATAGTCTGCCCGTCAAAGGCATTGTTACGGGAAAAATTACCCATAATACAAAATTTGCTCTTGCTCATAAAAACCTCCGAAAAAACTTTATTATTAATATATATATTATATAATAATCTACAAATTTACATATATAGATATTATATCACATATTATCGTTTGTGTCAAGGATACCCTCTGCCAATATCCTCCGTTTCGCACCGCAAAAACAAGTTAATATTAACAAAAAAGAGAATGTAATTTTGTTACATTCTCCGAATTGTTTTTTGTAAAAGCATATTTGTTTAATGCATGTCAGTTTAAGATATTTCCGTCGACCAGGCTCAGATCCTTAGTGTAAGGATCGCTTTGGTAAAACAGAAATAAACGCTCTGTATCGTTTTGATAGGTACGCGCCTCTTCACTTCTGTCTTCATCGTAAGGCTCGCCGTTTCTATCAACAAGAATGACACTAACCACATCATCCCCGAAAGCTATGAATTCTTCGGGAATCGCCGAGCTGTCTGCCAATATGTAATATGCATCTCCGTTATACTCCAGATGGTGAAATCTATGAAATCTGCGAACGATGTTATAGCTGCTTAAAACCAGACATACAGTTATCACCAAAATTACAACGATTGCAAATTCTATCACTTTTCGTATTTTCACTGAACACATCCTACTCTATGCTTTTTATTTGATTTTAAGCAGCT
>SVTI01000052.1 GCA_015063855.1 Oscillospiraceae bacterium | reverse complement strand
ATGTTACTTATATTGTAGCATGATATTCCAAAAAAATCAATATGTTGTGAATATTTATATTATTTTTGTTTTATTCTCTTGCAAATATTTATAAATATGGTATAATATTATGAAGGGGTGATGACGCTATGCTTATAATCGGACTTACAGGCACTACAGGAAGCGGAAAGGGTTATGTTTCCTCATTTCTTTCGAGTGACGAGTCCGTCATAATAGATACCGATAAGGTCTATCACACAATGATATCACAGCCGGGTGAATGCGTTAATGCTCTTGTATCCGAATTCGGTGATTCTGTGCTTAATGAAAATGGCGGTATAGATCGTACCGAGCTTTCAAGGATAGTATTTTCCGACAGGGAAAGGCTTGCCGCACTTAATGCTATTACCCATAAAATGATACTTGAGCGCACCCGTGAGATAATATCGGAATCAAATGACAAAAGGTATGTCATTGTCGATGCTCCGCTTCTCTTTGAGAGCGGCTTTGATCGTGAGTGTGATATTACCCTTGGTGTGATAGCAAATCGTGATATTCGTATCGATCGAATCATGAAAAGGGATTCAATCAGCGAAAAGAGAGCACTTGCCCGTATTGAGAACCAAAAGGACGATTCCTGGTTTTTTGAGAATTGCGACTATGTTATTGTCAATGATGGATGCGATATATCCGATCAGATAAATTATTTTAAAAAGGAAATGATAAGACTGTATGGCGAAAAAGAGAAAAAAGAAGCTTAAATTTTCATCGAAATCATTGATTGTCGTGCTTGTGGTTATAATATCTCTTGTGATCCTCACATTTGCCGGTTTTAAGATCTGCAAGGCTATCGAAAAAAGGATCGACGAGATAAATGCAGAGGAGATAAGGCAGGATAATCTTGCAAGGCACCCTATGAAATACGAGGAATACGTCGATCGGTATTCAAAGGAATACGGTGTGCCGATAAGTATCGTATATGCGGTCATTAAGACCGAGAGCGGATTTGACGAGAAATCCTTATCTGCGGCAGGTGCCAAAGGTCTTATGCAGCTTACCGATGATACCGTCGAATATGTAAAGAATAAGCTTGCCATCGAGGAAGAAATCGATGCCTTTGATCCCGAAACAAATATAAAATTCGGTGTTTTCTATCTCTCTAATCTCTATGAGCGCTATAAGAACGGCGGATTTGAGAGCTGGAATACAGTTTTAGCCGCATATAACGCAGGTCCCTCCAACGTATGGAGCTGGCTTGCAGATGAAGAGATAACAAAAGAAGGCGAGCTTGCTAATATTCCGTTTCCGGAAACAGATAATTATATTGATAAGGTTAACGATGCGAGAAAAATGTATCTCGAATTGTA
The DNA here is from genome assembly GCA_015063855.1 of Oscillospiraceae bacterium. Taxonomy (GTDB): domain Bacteria; phylum Bacillota; class Clostridia; order Oscillospirales; family CAG-272; genus RGIG7300. Next base: position 18,494 of record SVTI01000052.1, on the reverse strand, counting down.
TGATTTAGGAGAATAAACTATGAAAGAGCTTAAGGAAAAATTATTTTATAATCACACTAACGTCTATGAGGCAATAGACGAAAAGGAGCTTTGTGCTCTTAACGAATATGCCAAGGGCTACATGGACTTTATGGCAAAGGCCAAGACCGAAAGAGAGGCTGTAGCCGAGGGTATTGCTATGGCGCAGAAGGAGGGCTATGTCCCCTATACCATGGGTATGCCCGTTGAGGTTGGCGGTAAGTACTATTATAATAACCGCGGCAAGGCACTCTATCTCTTCGTTATAGGACGTGAGAATATGGAGAAGGGAATTCGTATCTCTGCCGCACACATTGACTCACCCCGCCTTGACTTAAAGCAGGTTCCTCTTTATGAAGAATCTGAGATGGGCTTTTTCAAGACCCATTATTACGGCGGTATCAAAAAATATCAGTGGACAACCATTCCTCTTGCGCTTCACGGTGTTATCTATAAGAAGGACGGCGAGAGAGTTGATATCTGCATCGGAGAGGATGACTCGGACCCTGTATTCTATATCAACGATCTTCTTCCTCACCTCGGTAAGGATCAGATGAAGAAATCTCTTGCAGAGGCGTTTACCGGCGAGGATCTCAACATTCTTATCGGAAGTGAGCCTTGTAGGGGAGAGGATAAGGATTCTGTTAAGCTTCATATTATGATGCTCTTAAACGAGAAGTACGGTATTACCGAGGCTGATTTTCTCTCTGCGGAGTTGACGGCTGTTCCCGCATTCAAGCCTCGTTACGTAGGCTTCGACAGAAGTCTTATTGCCGCTTATGGCCACGATGATAAGGTATGCTCTTATCCCGCGCTTACAGCACTTTTTGAAAACAAGGATCCCGAGCATACTCTTATGACAATTCTTGCGGATAAGGAGGAGATAGGCTCCGAGGGTAATACAGGTATGAAGTGTCAGGTGTTTACCGATATCATGGAGGAGATAGCACGCGCTACAGGTGCAAACTATCACGTGGTTAAGGAAAACTCTAAATGTCTCTCTGCCGACGTTAATGCTGCCTTTGATCCAAACTTTGCAGAGGTTTACGAGAGAAAGAATTCAAGCTATATTAACCACGGTATCGTAATGACCAAGTTTACAGGTGCCAGAGGTAAATCGGGAAGCTCGGATGCAAGCGCAGAGTACGTTTCTTTCGTACGCAGAATATTCGATGAGCATAACGTTATCTGGCAGACAGGAGAGCTTGGTAAGGTAGATCAGGGCGGCGGCGGTACCGTTGCTGCATATATCGCTCAGAAGAATATCGATACGGTGGATCTCGGCGTTGCTGTTATTTCCATGCATGCGCCCATCGAGGTTATCTCCAAGGCCGATCTCTATATGGCGCACAAGGCGTTCTCTGCATTTAACAAGTAATATGGAAAGCACGATATTTGAGCTGAGGGTCAAGGAGATCATCGCCGAGACCCTCGGTGTTGACCTTGAAAGAGTTGAGGATACCGCTGATATAATCGATGATCTTGAGGCGGATTCTATACAGGTTCTTGACCTCATAATAGCGTTGGAGAATGAGTTTAATATCTCTATCTCGGACTCGGACGTCATCAACAACAGAATAGTTGAAGACGTGACGTCATTTATTGTTAATCACAGATAAACGGTGAGCTTATGAAGCGAGAATACAGGTTTGATAAGCAACTGAACAACGAGCAGCTTGATGCTCTTTATAACAGGTTATATTCTATATACAAAACAGCGCAGTCCGAGGATGTTTTAAAGGAGATAGGCACGCTGTTTGCTTCCATTCCGGATTATAAGGATTCCTCAAAGCTTGCAGTATCCTGCTTCAAAAAAGCAGAAGAGATACATAACGATAATATATATTTTGATGCGCTTGCGCTGGTTGAAAAGGGGGATACAGCGTCCTTACGCCGTGCTGCGTTCGAGTTTGAACGTATAAGGGAATGGAGGGACAGTGCCTCGAAGATAGAAGAGTGTAATGAACGTATCGCAGAGCGAAGAAGCAGGCATGACTCTGAGATATACAGAAAACATTATAAAACAAATTACCGAGCCGGATACCGTAAGGAGCAGATGGGCAGTGAGACCTTAAAGATGGTGCTTATCGGAGCATCGGTCGGTGTTATTATTTTGATCCTTCAATGGCTATGGAATATTTTTATTATATAAGAAACAGAGGATAACAAAAAACATGAAAGCAGTAATGTACGGAGCCGGAAATATCGGCAGAGGATTTATAGCACAGTTATTTAATTTATCAGGATATGAAACTGTCTTTGTAGATGTCAACAAAGATGTTGTCAGAATGCTTAACGAGGACGGAAAATATCCCTTGTTCATTACCGACAAGGGTGACTACATAAAGACCGAGGTTGACCGTGTAAGATGTGCTGACGGTACGGATATCGCTCTCGTGGCAGAGGAGATTTCCACTGCGGATATCATGGCTACAGCAGTAGGTGTAAACGTTCTCAAATTTATAGCTAAGCCTATTGCCGAGGGTGTTCGTGCAAGAATGAAGAAGGGAAACGGACCCCTTGATATAATCGTGTGCGAGAATAAGATCGACGCTAACGTATATCTCCATGATCTTATCGCTGAAAATTTGAACGATGAGGAAAAGGCTTATTTTGATGCTAATTTCGGCTTTGTTGAGGCATCTATTGGCAGAATGGTACCTAAGACCCCCGAGAATATCTCTGCAGAGTACCCGTTGGCTGTATGTGTTGAAAAATTCTGCACGCTTCCCGTTGACCGCGATGCATTTAAGGGTGAGATACCCGAGATCAAGAATATGCTCCCCTATGCTCCCTTCGAGCTTTTTATCCAGCGTAAGCTCTATATGCACAATATGAGCCATGCTCTCTGTGCGTATCTCGGTAATCTCAAGGGCGCAGAGTATATCTGGCAGGCGGCACAGGATATGCGTATTCGCTTTGTGGCACTCGGCGCTCTTACTCAGTCTGCGCAGAGCCTTGCCAAGCATCACGGTGCAAATGTTGCCGATCTCAACGAGCACAGCTTCGATCTTCTTTCGCGTTATGACAATAAGCTTTTGGGCGACACAGTTGCAAGAGTAGGTAATGATACCAAGCGTAAGCTCTCATCTGTCGACAGACTTCCCGGAGCGATCAAGCTTGCCAAGTCTCAGGGATTGCCTTATGACTATATGGTTATGGGTATGGCGGCAGGTCTGCTCTTTGATCTTGACGATTCCTCCAAGGAGGTTTCTGCTTTTGCCGCTGAAAAGGGTGTAGCCGAGGCCTTAAAGGTTTATTCCGAGATAGAGGATTCCGAGATCGTTTCTCTGTGCGAAAGCTTTTACAACGCATTAAAGGTGGATGTTGACTCTGCCCTTGATATGCTTATTCACAGAGACTGAATATAAGAAAAACTGACCTATATCAGTAAATATAGGTCAGTTTGTCCTCTTTATTTTTGAGTAATTTTCTCTTTATGTTATAATAATAATTCAGATGTATTACCCATATCCTTTCCTCGGGCATTCTGGCGGAAAGAAATCTGTCGACACGATAGCTGTGGGATACTATAAAGACGGTATATCCTTCATCACGAAAGCATCTTGCCATTCTGTGAAGATAGGCGGTCTTATTACGAAAATATCCCTTCCTTGCCTCGATAAATACTATCTTTTCGGCTGAATCTATGTCCCTCTTTATAGCAGGATCGTGCTTTTTGAACTTGATCAGGCTCAAAATCGCTGTGATTGCTATTGACAAAACGGCTATCGGTACAGCAATTACAACTGCTGTTGCCGCAATAACCAATGTAGCACTCGTTTCTATAAGCGCGATAATAAAGGTCATTATTTTTATAAGCCTTGATATAAAGAGATATCGCCGTACATGTCTGCTTATACGCTTAAGTGTGTTCCATAAGCCTGTAGACCGAGCACGGTTATATGAATAGGAAAATATATTATTTGCATTATTATATTTATATTTACTCAAATTTTATCACCTGTGGTCTATTTTATTATTCATAGAGAACTTTTATGTTTCTTTCAATAGTTTTTCTTTTTCTCCAGCCGTAGGCTCTCTTTCCAAGCTCCTCGTCCGACATCTTATCCAAGATGTCCGGTGTCAGAACGGCTATTCTGTCCTGATAAAAGAAATCTATCGGAGTGGGCTCTGTCCTCTTATTATGAGGGCATACCTGCTGACAGATATCACAGCCCCATGCGGTATTATTATTTTTCATCAGTTCTTTTGTTGTGCTGTTAAGCTCGCCCTTACGCTGAGTAAGCTCGGACAGACATTCATTTTGAGACGGGCAAGCTCTTTTACAGAGACCGCAATGGGAACAGAGCTTGATTTCTTTAGCCTCAGAGGGAAGGATAAGGTCTGTAAATATCTCACCTATAAAGACGTAGGAGCCGTATTTTTCGTTTATAAGACAGCGGTTGTCACCTATAATGCCAAGTCCGCATTTAGCTGCTGCATTCACCTCATCTATCGGTGAATGATCTCCCATACCGACGAAGCTGTTGTCGGGATATAAACTCTTGAGCTTTTCGATGATCTTTTCGGTTATCTCCCTTATGAAAATATGATAATCACGGGAGATGGCATAAAATGAGACGTTTTTATCGCATACCTCTTTAGTAAAATAGGGTATAAGAAAAAGGATGACGCTTTGGGCAAAGGGAGTCTGTCTCTCAAAAAGTCCCTGATTGATTATTTTACAGTCATCAGCGGCTAATACACCGAGGTATTCTATACCTTCATTTTCAAATATTTTTTTCACGATTCTCTCCGTACAAGCTTTAATATAAGCATTTTAACACATAAATAATAAATTTACAATACAAAATTTGATTTTAAGGAGTACACAAATGGCAAAAGCTAAGGACCCCTCAAGCTATTCCAATGAGGACATAACCCTGCTTAAGGGCCCGGATAAGGTAAGAAAAAGACCTGCGGTTATTTTTGGTTCGGACGGTCTTGAGGGCTGTGAGCATTCTGTTTTTGAGATAGTATCCAACTCTGTCGATGAGGCAAAGGAAGGCTTCGGCAAGGTTATTACCGTTACCGTGTGGCGCGATATGACCATCGAGGTCGAGGACAGAGGCCGCGGTATGCCCCTTGATTATAACGAAAAGGAAAAGAGATATAACTGGGATCTTATATTTTGTGAACTTTATGCAGGCGGTAAGTATAACAATAATGCAGGCGGTAACTATGAATATTCCCTCGGTCTTAACGGCCTTGGTGCCTGTGCTACTCAGTTCTCCTCCGAGTTTATGGAGGTCAAGAGCTACCGTGACGGCAATCTCTATGAGATAAGCTTCAAGAAGGGTAAGGTTGCAAGCAAGCTTAAGATTACACCCCTTGACAAGCGCAGAACGGGAACTGTGATCAAGTGGAAGCCCGACCTTGAGGTATTTACCGATATCAATATGCCCCGTGAGTATTTTGCGTCGATGCTTCACCGTCAGTCGGTGGTAAACAGCGGTATCCGCTTTGTTCTCAAATTCGAGGCGAACGGCGGCTTTGAAACCGAGGAATATTTTTACGAGAACGGCATTACCGACTATATCAATAAGGTAGTAGGCACTAACGCTCTTACCCAAACCACGCTCTGGACTACCGAGACTCAGGGACGGGACAGAGCAGACCTTCCTGAATATAAGCTTAAGGTAGAGCTTGCATTCTGCTTCAGCCAAACCATGAGCTTCATCGAGCATTATCACAATTCCAGCTTCCTTGAATATGGCGGTGCTCCCGATGATGCTATGAAGACGGCCTTTGTCTTCGCCATAGACAAATACTTAAAGACACAGAATAAGTATAATAAGAACGAGACCAAGGTAAAGTTTGACGATATCGGAGCATCCTTGCTCTTCGTTTCAAACGATATGTCCACTCAGGTCTCCTATGAGAACCAGACCAAGAAGGCTATTAATAATAAGTTTATCAAGGATTTCTTAAACGACTATATCAAGCGTCAGCTTGAGACCTATTTCATGGAGAATCCCATGGATGCGGAAAAAATAGCCAATATTATCCTTGCGAATAAAAGAAGCCGTGAGTCTGCCGAGAAGACGAGACTTCGCACCCGTGACGAGCTTGTTAAGAATATAGACATCAAAAATAAGGTAGAGAAGTTTGTAAACTGCCGCTCCAAGGATCCCGAAAAGCGCGAGTTATATATCGTTGAGGGTGACTCGGCTTTGACCTCTTGTAAATTAGGCAGAGCTGCGGAATTTCAGGCTATCATACCCGTAAGAGGTAAGACGCTTAACTGTCTTAAAAGCAGCTACGACAAGATATTTAAGAGCGACATCATCCGTGACCTTCTTCGTGTTATCGGATGCGGTGTACAGATAGACGGTAAGTTTAAGACCGAATTTCCGAAGTACGATATCGAGCTTCTGAAGTGGAATAAGATCATTATCTGTACCGATGCCGACGAGGACGGATTCCAGATCAGAACCCTTATTTTGACCCTCTTCTACCGTCTGCTTCCCGATCTTATCGAACAGGGAAGAGTATTTATCGCAGAGTCTCCCCTCTTTGAGATTACCTGCAAGGATGATATATACTTCGCATATGATGAATTTGAGAAGGCGGAGATAATGAAGCAGCTTGAGGGTAAGAAGTATACTCTCCAGCGTTCGAAGGGTCTTGGTGAAAACGAGCCCGACATGATGTGGAAGACTACTATGAATCCTGCGACAAGACGTCTTATTCAGGTTCAAAGCTGTGATGCCGAAGAGACTGCAGCTATCTTTGATACCCTTCTCGGTGATAATCTTCCTGCACGAAAGGAGTTTATTACCACCTACGGCAGTCAGTACGTAAAGGATGCCGATATATAATTGAGTAATAAAGAAGGGAGATTTTTACATAAATCTCCCTTTAATTTTAGGAGTTTAAAATGTTATCATTCATTTTGGGTGCGCCGAAAAGCGGCAAAACCGAGGAGATAATAAAACGCATAAAAACGGATCTTGAACAAAAGCGCAGAGTACTTCTTTTAGTTCCCGAGCAGGAGGCTGTGTCGGTCGAAAGAAGGATAATAAGCTCTCAAAATGCTTCCGATTCTCTCTTTTTATTGGAGGTTGCCAACTTCGGCAGACTTTCTAATATCGTATTCAGAGAGAAGGGCGGTATCTGCTATAACTATATCGATCGAGGCGGGCAGGCTGTCATGATGTACAGAGCCTTGAACGAGCTGTCCGACACCCTTTCCACCTATAAAACAGGTGACAGTACAGATATAGGACTCGTTTCGAGTCTTATAGGACTTTACTCACAGCTAACAGATTACAGGGTTACACCTTTGAAGCTTGAGGACAGCGTTGTGTCCTTACCCGATACCTTAAGGTCAAGAGGTGAGGATATAGCGACCATATATACCCGTTACGACGAGCTTATACATGACGGTTTCGATTCGGCAAGGGACGATCTTACCAAGGTAGCAAACATTATCCGTTCAGAAAAGCTCTTTTCGGATACAAGTATATATATAGATTCCTTCTCGGGCTTTACTCCTGCGGAGCTTGAGGTTGTAGAGGCTCTTATCTCTGTCAGGTCAGACGTTACTCTGTCTCTGTGTATCGATACCGAGCGCGACGGTGAAATATTCGGTAATCTCTACGATATTAAGGGATATATGACCGACTGTGCCGAGAGATATTCTGTTGAGCTGTCCGAGCATCACTGTGAGTTCTTGCCGAAAAATAAGGAGTTTGAACATCTTGCAAGGCATCTGTTCGACTCTGAGGCAAATGAAAAATATGAGGGTAAAACCGAGCATATCACCTTGACAGAAGCTCCCGATATCTACAGCGAATGTGAGCTTATATGTGCTGATATAGTCGCTAAGGTGAAGAAGGGTATGAGATACCGTGATATAACGATAGTTGCAGGCAATGCCACCGATTACTTCGGTATACTTGATGTTATGCTGGCAAGACATAATATACCCTGCCGTTTTTCTCTTTCCCGTGATGTGCTGCAGAGTCCCTGCGTCAAATTTATAATTTCCGCTCTTAATATAATTATCTATAACTGGAGACTTGCCGACGTTATTACTTATTTAAAATCAGGACTTGCAGGAATAACCGACGAGGAGTGTGATATTCTCGAGGAATACGCTTCTACCTGGGCACTTAGCGGCTCTGTATGGACGATTGATGAGGAGTGGAGCATGAATCCCTGCGGCTATTCCTCCCGTATTACAGAGCGTGAAATCGCTCTGCTGGATAAGATAAACCGCATAAGGAAGAGAATAACCGAGCCGCTTACCGCTCTTTCATTATCACTTAAGAGTGACAGGAGTATGGAGAATGCCGCAGAGGCTATATATGACTTTCTCTGCGATTGTGTCGATGCAGATTCTCTTGCAGGTGAGGAGATAGCCTCATGGAACGCAGTTATCTCTGCTCTTGAGCAGTTAAGCCTCTGCGGAGGAAGCGAGAAGCTTGGCAATATAGAGGATCTGAAGCGACTTATAAGACTAATATGCTCGCAGATATCCTTTTCTATGCTTCCTGCAAGCATAGATGAGATAAACGTGGTGAATATCGGTTCGCTTCGCAGCGTTGAGGCAAAGCGGATATATATAATAGGAGCAAACGAGGGAAGTTATCCCTGTGACTTTAAAGAGAATAATATAATTGACGACAGAATGCGCTCTGCTCTTTGTGAGGCAGGACTTACCTTGCCTAACGATCCGGATGAGCTTTGGCGTGAACAGAACTGGCTCTTCTACAAGACTCTGCTTTCAGCAGATGAAAGTGTTATGATAACCAGAGCCTCTGCGTCTCTTGACGGAAGCGAAAGAGTTATCTCTCCTTCGCTTTCGGATATAAAAAGGCTGTTTCCCGATCTTAGTGTAAGAGGCTACGAGGACTATTCGGTATATGAGCTTGTATATGATAAAGCCTCTGCCTTCGACCGTATATCAGATGATGATTGCGGTGAAGCGATCCGTTCGGCACTTGCACAGGATGAGGTATTTAAGGATGCCGTTTTGGCATACGACGTTCCTATCTCAACCGACAGATGCGCTGTTACTTCAAAACAGAACCTCGACAGACTAAAGGGCGATATGCCTATGTCACAGACAAAGCTTGAGAGCTTCGTGAAGTGTAAGTTTGCATATCAGCTTGAATATAATCTCAGACTGAACGAGCAGCATAAGGTCAATTACGATGCCCGTGATGTGGGTAATTTTATCCATAAGATATTGGAGGACTACCTTCGTGCTTCGATGGATAAAAAGCTTGATGATAAAGAGAAGAAGGAGCTTGTGGATTCGCTTGTAGACAGATATATCAGCGATACCTGCGCCTCCATGACCTTTGTTTCAAAGAGAATGCTTGCCATGTTTAATAAGCTCAGGCGAAACGCCCATCTCTTTGTCAAGAGTCTTTCACAAGAATTTGAGAATTCGGACTTTATACCCAAATTCTTTGAAATGACGGTAAATGCCAAGGAGGGCTCGGATCTTCCTCCGGTACGAATTGAGCTGTCTGACGGAAGTTACGTTTATATTAACGGACAGATAGACCGTGTAGATGCCTTTGAGCGTGACGGTAAGGTTTATTTCCGCGTTGTAGATTATAAGACGGGTAAGAAGGAATTTGCATTAAAGGATCTGGAGGACGGAATAAACCTGCAGATGTTCCTCTATCTCTTTGCTATAATGGAAAATAAGGAAAGGTTCCTTGAATTACTTGAATGCAGCGGAGAGCTTGTACCCTGTGCAACGCTTTATTATCTTGCAAGAATAAATTCCGCAACACATCAGCTTCCTAAGAGCAAGGAAGAATTGGAGGATGACGTTGTGTCCCGTATCGAGCGTAAGGGAGCTGTCCTTGACGATGAAGATGTGTTTGATTCGATATCCCACAGACGTGATATGACAGTATTTCCGACCAAGACCGATTTAGTAAAGAAAAAGGGACAGTTCTTTACCCTTGAATCCTTATACGAGCTTGAGTCAACGATAAATAACGTAGTTAAAAATATAGCTGAAGCGATAAAACGCGGCGAGGCCGATGCGATTCCAAACGATAAGCTTGATGCCTGCCGCTATTGCCGTATGAAAAATATTTGCAGAAGACAGGACGAGGGAGGTGAGTGCGATGAGTGAAAGAGTATGGACTGAAGGACAGCGAAATGCCATTGAGGCTAAGGGAAGCGATCTTCTCGTTTCAGCCTCGGCAGGCTCGGGTAAGACAGCGGTGCTTATCGAGAGAATAATACGCCATATTACCGATACAGAGAATCGCACGGATATCTCCGAGATGCTTATAGTTACCTTCACCGAGGCAGCGGCAAAGCAGCTTAAGAGTAAGCTTGCCGTAGCCTTAAAGGATGCCATAAATAAGGCAAAGGATGGAAAAAAGCATCTTCGCCGTCAGCTTGCCATGCTCCCGAGGGCTTCCATTTCTACCATTGACGGCTTCTGCTATGACCTTGTCAAGAGTAATTTTGCCGCTCTGGGCTTATCTGCTAACGTAAGAATAGCCGATGCTCAGGAGAATGCGCTTATAATGAAGGAGGTCATGGAGCGCTGTATTGAGGACTTTTATGACAGAGGCGAGGAGCTTGGTATCAAGGACTTTGCTTCGCTGTGTTATGCTTATTCAGAGCTTTCAGACAGTGTTGTGGGAGATATCTTTCTTGATATATACGAGACCCTCTACACGCGTGCAGAGGGGATAGAGATACTACGTACCAATGCCGATGAGCTGGAGGCTACCGTTTACAGCGACCCCTTTGACAACAAGTGGGGTGAGGTCATTAAGAGAAGATGCGGTATGTATCTTTCGGAGTGTAAGAGAAGATATACACAGGTCAAGGATATTCTTGCCTTTGACGGTGAGATATCCAAGGGCTACGGTAAGTCACTCTATGCCGACCTTGATAAGCTTGATGCTCTATATTCCGCCTTTGATAAGGGCTATTTTGAGCTTCGTGATGAAATACAGGATTACAAGCCTATAGTGAGTATAGGTAAGTACACAGGTGATAACGAAGAGGATAAGAATATCTGCAGTGAAGCTCGCAGCTTCTATAAGGATACCGTTTCGGCTTTACAGGAATATGTATCCAACACTAGGGAGGCAACCTCCGTCTTTACTTCTGAAAGTGCCCGTATCAACCGTGAACTCTATGCCTTTATGAGCTATTTCCATGAGAAGGCAATGGCTGAAAAACGAAGAAGGGGTGTTGTGTCCTTCTCCGACTGTGAAGCTCTTACACTTAAGCTTCTCTGTGAGGACGGCAAGCCGACCAAGATAGCCGAGGGCTACAGAGAGAAGTACAGCGAGGTTTATATCGACGAGTATCAGGACGTGAACTCCATTCAGGATACCATTTTCCGTATGGTGTCCCGTCCCGCCTCCCGCTTCCTTGTAGGTGATATCAAGCAGAGCATTTACGGCTTCCGCGGAGCGGATCCGTCACTTTTCGGGAACTACCGAGATTCATTTATTGATTACACAACGAACGAAGATAGCGAAGGTAAGCGTATATTCCTGGCTAATAATTTCCGTTCCTCAAGGAATATTATAGACTTTGCCAATGCAATTTCACAGGGAACCTTTGAAGATGCCGAGAGTAAGGTCGGATATTATGAGGGTGACAGATTGGTGTGCAGTAAGGTCAAGGAGGAGCGTGACGACAATAAGCCGGTTACAGTAGCCATTGTCGCTCAGAATGAGGAAAAGAATGCTGAAGCACTCTACGTCTGCGATGAGATAGAAAAGCTTCTTGCAAGGGGCGTTAAGCCGGGTGAGATATCTATACTTATGCGTACCATGACGTCTGCTGTCAAATTTGCTGCTGAAATGGAGCGCAGAGGAATACCATATTACGCATCATCCAAGAAGAGCTTCTTTGACAACCCTGAGATCGCTTTGAGCCTTTGCTGGCTGAATACCATCGATAATACCCGTCGTGACGTTTACGTCTGCGGTATACTTAAGAGTCCTATATATAACTTTAGCCTTGATGAGCTGACCCTTATCAGAAACGAATATCCGAGGGATACCCTCTATAATTCGGTCAAAGCGTATACCGCGAATAATGATTTTGAAAAGGGAAGAGCTTTTATTTCGGATATAGAGGAGCTTCGTGCTTATTCAAGAGGTAAGAGTGCCTCGGAGCTTCTATGGCTATTGATGTATGACAGAAAGCTTATGAATGCCGTAACCAAGGGTAAGAGAAGCGAAGCGGCACGTCTGTCAAAGAATAATCTTCTCCTCTTCTATGATTATGCCAAGAACTTTGAAAACGGAGAATTTAAGGGACTAAATAATTTTCTTTCGTATATTGACGAGCTTATTGCCGCAAAGCATACAATGCCGAATGCTGCAGCCTTTGCAGGCTCGGGCGATACGGTCAAGATAATGACGATACATAAGTCAAAGGGTCTTGAATTTCCCTATTGCTTTGTCTGCAATACTCACGGTCTTGCAGATAAGCGTGACCTTCGTAAGAGGATACTCTATCACGATAAGCTGGGTGTTGCCTCAAATATTCCCGACAAAAGCGGTCTTGGATATTATAACAGTTATATTATGGATGCCCTGCGACTTGCCATCGAGGAGGATATTATAGAATCCGAATATCTTGTGCTGTACGTAGCATTAACGCGAGGTGTCAACAGAATGTGGATCACCTGCAATACGGCTAAACCTGATGATTTTGCTGATAAGTATATCGATGAATATATGACCAAGCTGTACACACTTCTTAAGCCGAGATATATCTCATGGATACTTCCTTCGTTAAAATATGCACCTGCAGACTGTTATAATCTTGAGTATATTTATGATGTGCTTTCGGATAGGTATGCCGAGCATGAGACCGAGGAGGAAGAAAAATCCGAGATCGACCGTGACAGACTTATAGAGGGTATGAAATTTGAATACCCGTACGATAAGCTTGGTATGATTCCTGCCAAGGTTGCAGTTTCAAAGCTCTATCCTGATATCCTCGACGATGATATCAGCCTCGATATGACGGCTATTTTAAAGCCTAAGGTACCCTTCTTCTCAAAGAAAGAAAAGCGAAACAGAGGTGCCGAGGTCGGTAATGCTACCCATGCCTTTATGCAGTTCTGCGACTTTGAGAATATTGATAATAACGGTATCGAAAATGAGCTTGAGCGTCTGAAGGACAGAGCTTTCCTCAGTGAGGAGGCCGCATCCCTTGTTGATATCGCAGCACTTGAAGCCTTCTTTGCTTCGGAGCTTTACAGTATGATGAAAGGTGCAGACAAGCTCTACCGCGAGAAGCGTTTCAACGTAAATCTTGATGCATCCGAGTTTACTTCTCTGCATATCGATGCTCTCGAGGGTGAGAAGATACTGGTTCAGGGAGTCATCGACTGCTTTATATATGATAAAAACGGCGATATTACCCTTGTCGACTACAAGACAGACCGTATTCCCCATAATATGACCAAGGAAGAGGGAAGGGCGCTGCTACGTGAACGCCATTCCACACAGCTTTCTTATTATAAAAAGGCCCTTGAAAGCCTGACGGGTGATAATGTGACAAGGACCTTAATATATTCCTTTGGACTTAACGAAGCTATAGAGCTTTAGGTTGTGCATTATTAACAAAATATTAATAATACATTCGTAAAATAGGTCAATTGAAAAAAGTATCAAAATATGGGAAAATATAATATATTCTATATTTGGAGGTAGTTATGAAAAAGTTTTTATTTGTTCTTTTCAGTGCGGTATTACTTACAGCACTGGCTATGGGTGTTTATGCTGCATCTGATCGTGACAGCGTAGGATTCACCTATGACGTCGGTGATATTTACGTTCCCGGTGCCGAGTACGGTGTTACACCTACTATTGACGGCGTTATAAGCTCTGACGAGACCTATTCCGATCCCGTTCGTATCGACAATCTTAATACATCTACAGCATGGACGTACAGAAGCCGCAACCTGGTTGACATTGACTATTCAACAACCTGGGACAGCGAATATATGTATATCGCAGCTCGCGTATGGGACCCCACACCCTTCTTCTCTACCGTATCTCCCGATAATGATGATGACGGTGAAGGTGGAAGCGGCTACGGCGGTAACGGTGACGTGTTTGTATTCTCTATCGACCCCCTCGGACTTCGTGCCGCTAACGGCAGATTCTACTGGGAGAGCTCAAATCCCACAGCATGGTATTCGATCGTTCCCATGGAGGACGGCAGCCTTGTAGTTTACAGAGGCAAGTACAATGAGGGTGATATCACCGATCAGGTTGAGGGAGCCCTTGTGGTTGATTCTTCAAGCGATACCTGGACGTTTGAGGTTAAGATGCCCTGGTCGATTATTATCTCGGATACTGCCGCTTGCCTTGATACAACAGTTGAGGAGCTCGGCTACACTGTTGAGGATTTTGCCGCAATCGGTGCAGATCATAACGCTATGATCAGATATATGGACCGTTGGTTCTACTCTTCATCCGATCCCTATTCGGGTTATCACGTTGGTTATCTTGATGAAGGCGCACGCTTTACCATAAGCTGTAATATTACCGTTACAGAGAATCCTCTTCCCGACGGTACACCTGCATCCGCAGGTAATGCAGTTGACGCTAATCTCTACGGTATCTATCTCCACCTCGATGAGGGTAAGGTTTATACCTCGGGACAGTATACGTATATGTCTGTAGCTGCTGACACAGAGGCTAAGATCCTTACCTATAACGGACCTACAACTACCAATCCCTTGGTTATACCTTCTACGATCGACGGTAAGACTGTTACTTACATCTATGCCAAGGCGTTCAATAAGATCGTAAAGAGCTATATTTCCATTCCTTCTACAGTTACCGAAATAGAGAAAAATGCATTCTACGGCTGTCTCGGTACCAAGTATTATGTTGTACCCGGCTCTTATGCCGAAACCTATTGTATAAACAATAAGCTTTCTTATATACTCTCCTGTGAGGAGCATACTCCCGGTGAGTGGGTTATAGTTACACCTGCGACCTGCTCTGCTACAGGCTCAAGAACACAGAGCTGTACGGTATGCGGAATGGTATTTAAGACCGAGGTTATCCAGAAAACACCTCACAGTGCAGGTGAGCTTGTGATTACAACGGTAGCACTTTGTAACCAGACGGGTATCAAGCAGTCCCATTGTACGGTTTGCGGACAGCTTACACAGTCTGTAACCTATGCAGATCCCAACAACCATGCATTTGGCGAGTGGCTCTATACAGAAGCAGAATTCTGTCAGGGCGGTACAAAGACACATACTTGTACACGTTGCGGTAAGTCCGAAACCACCAATGACGGCATTACCGAGTGTGTAGCGGGCGATTGGAGAGTTCTTATTTCTCCTACCGAAAAGACCTACGGTGTAAGAGTTAAGCAGTGTATCTGCTGTAACGATATTATGGAATCCGAGCTTATCGAGAGAACCATCGACCGTGTTATAGACACTCTTACTATCGACGTGGAAGGCATCGGTGAAAATACAAGCTACGTATTCATCGCAAAGGGTATGCACGGTGACTACCGTCTCGTTCAGAATAATAAGCTCTACGGAGCATCTGCGCTTCGTCTTGAGCAGAACGGATATGAGTTTAGCTATAAGGTTGCTGAACCCGGTGTTTACACAGTATATATCAGATTTAAGGATAATACAGATCCTATCTGCTACCACGTTTATGTAGAGATCCCCGAACCCGAGGTTAACGTAACCGTTGACGGTCTCAATGCTTCTGTTGCAGGTCTTGATGACGTTAAGGTTATTCGTATCGGATACGGCGAGTGTACCGCATCCAATATTAAGTCCGCTGAAGGCTATAAGGGTATCAACGCTTCCACAATTAACGGTGCTGATCCCTATACCATCAAGTTTACAAAGGCGGGTACATGGACTATCCTCGTTGAGTTCAATAACGGACTTAAGGTCATCAGATACGTAACTGTTGGTTAATTGTAATCCGGAAATTACAAGACAGAGAACGGTATTTAATCGTTCTCTGTTTTTTTATTTCATACACCATACTTTCTTGATAGGGTACCCTACCGAAAGAAAATTTGTCATGATATAATATATAAAGCAAGACGAATTAAATCATGAGGTTTGTATTTCCATAGATGAAAACGGTTGCTTTATATTGGTATGTCAGACGGTATACCAAAGGACAGCCAAAGGGCTTACCAAACGGAAACCCAGGTTAGGTTAGGTAAGGATAGGTAAGGTAAGGATAGGTTAGGTGAGAGTATATATATTACGGCAGCCGCCGAAGAAACGGCTCTGCCTACCCCGCCCGACAAGGGGACACAGCTTGCCACTATACGGGAATTAATGGCGCAAAGAACGGAGGATTGATTATGGCGCAGAAAAAACTGTATCAAAAAAGAGCAACGGCCAAAACCGTTACTCTTTGTAAAACGTATTATTAATATTTACCGTACTTCTTTACCGTGTCAACGAAGGCTTCGATGTTTTCATAGGGAACGTCGGGCTCAAGCATATGGGTAGGAGCGATACAAAGACCGCCATTCTTACCGACAACCTCGATGATCTCCTTGGTCTTCTCGATAACCTCGTCGGTAGTACCGAAGGGCATTGTGGTCTGTGTGCCGATGGTTCCCCAGAAGGAGAGACGGTCACCGTACATTTCCTTTACCTTGGCGGGATCGATACATTCGGGCTGTACGGGGTTGAGAACGTCAACACCGATCTCTATAAGGTCCTCTATGATGTCATAGATTACACCGTCCGAGTGATAGAAGGCAAGAACGTCGGGGTTTACTTCCTTTGCCGCCTGAATTGCACGCTTCATATCGGGCTTAAGCCACTTGCACCAGAGCTCACGGCTCATCATGAGATCCTTCTGACTTCCTACGTCATCACCGAACATGATGAGGTCAAAGCCGCAGGCTGCAACTCTCTTTGCTACCTCGACCTGATGGTCTGCCATTCTCTTAAGACAAGCTTCTGCCATATCCTCGTCTGTCATCATGTCGCAGAGGAGGTTGTCAAGACCGCGCAGATACCATGCGGGCTCAAATATCTGAATAGCGGTGAATACTGCAGCAAGACCCTCGGCATGTACCTTATCTACCGCCTCCTTCATACCTTCCCAACGGTAATCATCAAGGATGTCGGGCATGGGGAAGTCCCAAACCTCATCGGGATCGTCAAAGTCTTCCATTGCGTGAAGGAACTTGGTGAAGTGAGCGACAGAGCCGGGCTCGAACGCAACACCCCATTCGTCTACGGTAGTGCCTTCCTTGAGCTTACCGAAATACTCGGAGTAGTCATTCTGATGCTTGGTAGGGGTGTATGTAAAGGTTCTGCAGTCAAATCCGTAGTATTCTTCGAAATCTTCTTTTCCTGTCTTTGCCTTGAACTGTTCCTTTAATGAAGGACAGAGGTCAAAGTAGAAGGGAACTCGCTCGGGATTCTGACGGCGAAGAGCTGCTAATAAATTCTCTCTGGGTGTCATATATTATACTCCTAAACAATAAATTCTTAATTATAATTATATTATCATATAATGCGGGTTTTGTCAATAATTATTCAAAGGTTACAGCTCCGCCTAAATCTATCAGAGGATGGGTATCGGTATATGTAATGCTATAGCCGCTGTTTTCAATAAAGCTCCTGATCATTGTGAAATCGGGATGGGCGGTAATATCACCGAAGAATATGATATTTCTGCCGTAAACAAAGGACGCGCCGCCGATAAAACCGTAATCGTAACCCGGAAGAAGGATTTTTCCCGGAGATATCCTTAATACGTTTGTTCCGTTGAAGGCAAGAGCTGAGGCTATACCTTCGTCAGCGGTTATTGCATTGTTACCAAAGAGGAGTGTGGAGCATTTAGCGTAGCCCTGAGAGAGATTTGTTTGCTTTAGGTATAAATTCCTTATATTGTCGCAAACGCTCTCTAAACGGCCGTAAAGCCTGTCACCTGCGACAAAGCAGTTTAAGGCAACGTCCTGCGGATATCTGTTACCGAGCGTGATATCTGCCGCTGTGATATCACAGCTCGCAAAAATTTCTTTATTGTTTTCGTAATATTCCTTTGTTGTTATCATCCTTCTGCCGTCAGAGAATATAAGCATATCGGCATGACTTGATACAGGTAAGGAAAGAGAATTACATGATCTTAATTTTCTTAATATAAATCCCTCTGTTATTAAAAAATCCTCTATCGGTTTAGGTATATTTTCTGAAATAAATATTTGTTTCATCTTTTTTGTAATAGTTATAATTTATCGCTTAGCTTATTTCGGGCATTGAAAAATCGATTACTGCTAACTCCAAGCCCGAAGCATACGGGTGACGGGTGAAACCCTTCAAACTGTAATTTATTAGTGTGTTCGCACTTGACGTGTAGCCTTCCCCAGCGGGGAAGGTGTCATTTGAAATAATTACTAAACTCGTTTGGTAATTATTTTAAATGACGGATGAGGAGAACGTAAAGCCACATTGAATAATTGATTGTAATATTTAAAGGGTACAA
>SVTI01000051.1 GCA_015063855.1 Oscillospiraceae bacterium | reverse complement strand
TCCCCGAAACGAGTATTACGAGTTTTGGGGGTTCGCCGATACCATCCTTTTTCAACGTCTGCCAGCTTGTCGATAGGTTTATCGACAAGCTGAAAGGAGCGTTTCTCAACGCTCCTTTTTAAATTATTATTGGTCTTCGGCCTTTGCATTTGCATCTACCGTTGAAATGTTTGCGGCATGGTCATCTGCGTTGGTAGCATAGTAATTGAAACCGTCCACGTCTGCAATGAAGTAATAGTAGAGAACCTCTGTGGTTGCCTTGATATCGGGGTTCATAGCTGCATTTATCGCATCAAGCGAGGGATTACATATAGGTCCTGCAGGTAAGCCTGCATACATATATGTGTTATATAAGGACTCGTTATTTTTATTAGCATCTGCGATCGCTCTCTGCACAGCTTTGTTGGCTTCTGCAAGCTCATCCTTTGCTATAACGAGCTTATCCCTTGCATCGATGAGCTGGAGGTTTTCCTCCGAGTCATCCTTCTTTTCCTGTGCCGCGACATCATCCTCTGCTTCCTTGACATTTTCCTTTGCTTTTTCTACATCCTTGAAGAGGTAGTCGTAATCGGGATCATTTTTTAATGCATAGAGAACTGTGGCGTCACTATCAAGCTTACCTGCGGTAACCGAAGGGTTATTTAATCTATTATGGAATACGGCAGAGACCATATAATAGTCACCGCGTGATCCGTAGAGATCGTTCTTACAGGTGTTGACGTACTTGGCCTCGTTCTGGATCATGGAGGCGAGTATTACCATTTCGTCAAGAGTCATGTTGTGATCTTCAACGAGGGCAAGGTTCTCCTTGGCAAACTTTGAATCGAAGTTAGACAGGAGCTTGTAAATTATATCAACCTCGGATGAGTCTGTAAAGAAGTTATACGTATCGGGGAAGAGATAACCGTCAAGACGGTAACAGCGGTCTGCTGTAACCGTGGGGCTGAGGTCCTCCAAGAACCAGAAATCGTACTTATACTCGTTTATTGCTTTCTCAAAGCCTTCAACTGTACCTATCTTATAATCCTCGGTAAATATCCTTATAATCTCCTTTGTGGTAGTACCCTCGGGGATTACCACGGTTACCTCCTCACGAACAGTGTAGGGGGTAAGGGTTGAAATAAGGATATCATAGCTCATGGAGGGGCTTACCTTAAACTTACCCGAGAGGTAATCACCGATATCCTTATTTCTGATATCGATATAGAATTTAAAGATACCCGGGTATTTAATTATCTCCTTATCGTGAAGGATGTCGGCTATTTCGTCTAGAGTTGCTCCCTCGGGAATCTTGACAGTGACCTCCTTGTCACTTTTAACGAAGGCGAAGCAATCATTAGCAACCATGATAGCGAAGATACTCAGTGCTCCTGAAATAACGAAGATAGCTACGAGGTAGATTACCGCTTTTAAGGTGTTTGAAAGAACCCCCTTACCGATGGTTTCTACAAATTCCTCTGACATTGAGGAATCGTCTTTTTTCTTCTTTTTCTTTGATTTTTTATCCGCTTTGTCGTCCGTTTTATCAGCCAAAGTATCGGCGGCGGGCTTTTCTTCTTTATTTTCGGGAGCCTTGACTGTATCCGAGATCTTAGTCTCGGAATTGTCATATTTTGCGGCATTCTCGCGAACAAGGCGACGAGCCTCTTCCTTCTGCTTTTCCTCTGTACTGATATCAGCCTCGGGCTTAACGTTTTCGATGTTTGTGATGACCTGTGTTTTCTGTGCATCTACCATGCGGTTACGTTGAGCGCTTTCTCTTGCCAGACGCACCTTCTCAGCTCTTGATGGCTCGGTTGATGCAGTTGCTGTGACAGCAGGTATCTCGGGAGATACGTTTGTTTGGGGCTTCGGAGATGCGTGAGGTACTCTCTTAGCTGTTGCGGGTATCTCGGGAGTGGTATTTCTATTGGGCATCGGCATGGGAGACGGTGCCTTTTTTGTTACCGCAGGAATCTCCGTGTTTTGAGTGTTCGATCTCTGAGGAAGCTTCGGTGCACTTGGTGAAGAGGGTGCGGACCTCGGAGCGGTGTTACCCGGAAGAGTACTTCCCGGTGTTCTTCTCCTTTGTGACGATGCCGGTGCATCCTTTGTTATACGCTTGATCTCGTCAAGAGGAGAGCTTTTTTTGGGAGTGTTGTTGTTCATATTTATCATCCTTTAAATACAAGGGTAATTATAATAAAAGCTATTAAGCAAAGTAAGAAGGTAGGGGAGAGCCATGCCTGAAGATTTTCATTTGTTTTGTCGGATTTTTCTCTCTTACGTCTCTTTTTCTTCTGCTTAGGTGAGGGATCGCCGTGTATACCCTTGAGATAATATATTCTTTCGGTTGCCTGCAGGGTGAATACCAGGAATACAAGGAATACCACTGCTGTGAGAAAGACTATAAATATTATGCTGTCGGTCTTTGCGACAAGACTCAAAAGCTTGGTCTCAAACAACAGACTGAAGCAGTTATTCAAAAAATGCAAGGTGATCGCACACAGAACAGAATCGGTGACTATTGTAACGTATGCAAGCAGTATACCTCCGAAAAGGAATACGGGGAACTGAGGAAGGCTCATATGCATCATGGCAAAGAGTAGTGAGGTTATGCCTACAGCGGTAAAGGTATTACACGCAGATGAGGTATATTCCCCTAACACTATCCCCCTGAATACAAGCTCTTCGGTTATAGCGGGCATCAGTGCTATTGCAATTATTATGTACAGCACGTTACCGAAGCCGCTTATCGTTGTCGGTATATAGCTTTGATAGAGAGAGTACTCTGTTCCCTTATAGCCTAAGGCATATAAGCCTAATTTAATAAGTGCAGAGCCTGATATCAGAACAAAGAAGGCTGTGAAGCTGAGCCATATCTTCGACGGACCGACCATCGGGTTGAAGCGTAGTGAAGCTACTAATGCTTTTTTTCGTATTTTACAGTATAGTATTCCCGGAATTATGAAAATTACTATCTGCATGATTATAAGTGCCAGAAAAATGTTATCCTTATGTGCCAATGAATTGACATTCATTTTATTTGAAGCCGCGAGAAGGATAAATATTATAAGCACCGGGATGGGTGTCAGAAGCGATTGCTTAAGTTTAATTCGCATTTGTGGTTTTTACTCCTTTTTCTGTTACCAAAACATCCACCGAAAGATCATATTTTCCGCGCGGAATGGAGTTGAGTACAAAGTCTGCGTATATAAGACCTACGGTAGTGCCCTTGAAATCACAGAGAAATCTGTCATAATACCCCTTACCGTATCCTATCCGATATCCGTTTGTATCAAAAACAAGTGCGGGTACAAGACAGAGGGTAGGTTTTTTTTCACTGTCAGAAAGCTCAAAAATGGGAGCGGAAGAGCTGGGCTCGGGAATGTTCATCGCACCGGGAGTAAGCTCACTCAGATCACTTATATAATGATAGGTCATCGTGTTGGTATCAGTGTTGCATTTCGGAAATGCGATTTTTTTACCCTGCCTTAATGCCGTTAATGCTATTTCTGAGATATCTATTTCGTCTTTAATAGGCGAATACAAGAGAAGTATATCAGAGTATCTGTAGGAGGCAAGAGACAAGAAGCGTTTACAGATTTTATGGTCGCACACAACCTTATGTTCCTTGTCAAGGGAGGCTCTGAGGGCTTTGTATTTTACTCTTATCTCGTTTTTCTGTTCTCTGACTATACTCATATTATGCTTGTGTCTTAGCCTTTACCGAAAGGGCAAATTCTTCATCTTTAAAATATTTTATGATCTCTATACCGAGGTCAAAGGCTGCGCCCATGCCCTTGGCAGTAATGATGTTGCCGTCTGTTACTACCTTCTCGCCTGTACAGCGAGCACCCTTAAGCTTGTCCTCAAAGCCCGGGAAGCAGGTGGCATTTTTGCCCTGAAGAAGACCTCTGTTACCCAAAACGAAGGGAGCGGCACAGATAGCTGATATGAGCTTACCTTCCTCCCATGCTTTGGTTATGAATGCCTGTACGGTTTCATTCGCCTCAAGATTAGATGCACCGGGCATACCGCCGGGAAGCATAATGCCGCTGATCTCATCATCAAGAGAGATATCAGCTGTGGTAATATCTGCATGAACGACAATATTATGCGTACCTGTAACTGCGGTCGTTTCGTTAATGGAAACTGTCTTTACTTCAATGCCTGCACGGAGCAGGAGATCGTAGGGGCAGAGGGCTTCTATTTCCTCGAAGCCGTCTGCTAGGAATATATAGTACATATTTTACCTCATTTAATTATTCATCGTTGGAGTTCATTGTCATCTCAAGGAATTCTGCACGACTGATAAGTACCTCACGGGGCTTGTTACCCTCGGGAGCACCTACAATACCCATCTTTTCCATTCTGTCGATGAGCTTGGCAGCTCGTCCGTAGCCCAGAGACAGCTTGCGCTGGATGAGGGAGGTGGATATCTTGCCGCTGTCAACCGCAAGCTCGATGGCATTCTTAAGCATGGGATCAGCATCCTCATCGTCATCAGTTCCGTCAAGGGCAGGGCCTGCGCCTTTCTTGACACCGCATTTGGCAGCTTCCTTTTCGATTTTTTCTATTACTTCATTGTCATATTCGGTCTCGCCCGACTTCAGGCGAATGAATTCTGTAACTGCTTCAACCTCTTTTTCGTCAACGTATGCACCCTGAACACGGATAGGCTTTGCCGCACCGACAGGAGCGTAGAGCATATCACCGCGTCCGATAAGCTTCTCTGCGCCTGCTGTGTCGAGGATGGTACGGGAGTCGACCTGGCTGGCAACGGTACATGCAATACGTGAAGGAATGTTTGCCTTGATAAGACCTGTGATGACGTCAACAGAGGGACGCTGAGTACCGATGATGATATGCATACCTGCGGCTCTTGCCTTCTGTGCCAGACGGCAGATAGAATCCTCTACCTCGTCGGGAGCTGTCATCATAAGATCGGCAAGCTCGTCGATTACGATAACTACGTGGGGCATAAAATCGTAGGTAGGATCATCCTTGGTTATTTCATTGAAGTTGGTGATATTACGTACACCGACGTTTTCTATAAGCTGGAAGCGTCTTTCCATTTCGGCAACAGCCCAGTGAAGAGCACCTGCCGCCTTTTTAGGATCGCTGACTACGGGGATAAGAAGGTGAGGAAGTCCGTTGTATACGTTAAATTCAACCTTCTTCGGGTCGATAAGGATAAGCTTTACCTCATCAGGATTAGCCTTATAGAGAAGGCTGACTATCATCGAGTTTATACATACCGATTTACCCATACCTGTGGCACCTGCAATAAGGAGGTGGGGCATCTTTGCGATATCAACGAACACGGGAGCACCCGCAACGTCCATACCGAGGGAAACGGTTATCTTACTTTTAGCATTGACAAATGTAGGGTTTTCTATAAGCTCACGAAGATATACCGTGGCAACCACCTTATTGGGAACCTCTATACCTACCGCCGCCTTACCGGGAATAGGCGCCTCGATACGTATACCGCTGGAGGCAAGGCTAAGCGAAATATCATCCACAAGATTTGCTATCTGTCTTACCCTGACACCTTCCTCGGGAGCGAGCTCGTAACGGGTGATGGTAGGACCTCTTGAAATATCGATTATTTTGGTTCTTACCTTGAAGCTCGCAAGGGTATCTACAAGCTTGGTTGCATTAGAGCGCAACTCGTCAGTTACGTCCTCGGTGTTAGGCTTCTTGTCGAGGGGAAGAAGTGTAATAGGAGGAAATACGTAGGGCTTGGGCTCCTTTTTCACCTCAACTGCAGGTATGAGTTCTGAAAGCTCCTCGGGAAGCTCCTCTTCATTATCATCTTGCTCATCATCTATGAGCGGAGCTACCTCTGCTTCGATTACAGGCTTGTCAGAGGTATCTTCACCGAGATCATCATAGAGATCATCCTCATAATCGTTGAATACGTCCTCAAGCTCGACTCTGCCCTTATGCTTGTTGAGTATATCTTCATCGATGGCGGAGGATGACTTGGCATCCTGCTTGTCCTCTTCAAAGGAGGTTGCATTGATCTCGTTCTTTATTCTTTCAAATATTTCGGGGTCAACTGAGGGTGTGTTATCATCGATGTCAAAGGGAGGGATATCATCGTCCGAGGGTATATATTCATCGATCTCAGGCTCTTTTTTGACCTTCGGCTCCTTTTCCTTTTTTACGTGAGCTTTTTCAGGCTTGGTTTCTTTCGGCTTGGTCTCTTTTTCTGAAATATAACGGGCGAAATACTCTATAATTGCAGAGGGTGTACCTCCGAAGAAGAATATTCCGATGATAAGAGACATGGCAACCGAAACGATTATGAGTCCGGGCTTGCCCATCATTGAATAGAGACAGCTGCCCAAGAGACCGCCGAGTACACCTCCACCCTTGATATCAAATCCCTTTTCCCAAAGGACCTGCGGGTTGAACTCACGTGTGAGATCACTGAAGGAGTGTACGAAAGCGGCAAGACCCAAAAGGAAGAATACAGCTAAAAGTATTCTTGAGAGATTTCTCTGTTCCTCGGCGTCCTTTTTCCAGAACAGACCGAGAGTAAGAATGATCACGGGTGTCGCATATCCCACACCGCCGAACATACCGAGCATGAAGGCATAGAGTCCCTTGCCGAGTATACCCGAGGTTGTAGTGAAAAAGAGTGCTACCAAAAGAAAGATTGCCGCGATTACGAGAACAAAGGGCATGACCGAATGGATCGGTGCTATAACATCATCCTTTTGAGTGCTTTTATTTGCAGATTCTTTTGTTGTCTTAGACGGCTGCTTAGCCGGTGCTTTTTTTGCCCCCTTGCTTGCGGGAGCTTTCCTTGTTGTTTTTTTCTGAGGCATTTTCTTTTCCTTATGCAAATGTAATGTTGTTTGCGGCAAGGACTACTATAAGTATACCAACGAGAACACAGTATACCGAGAAGACCTTGAAATTGGATTTCTTTGATATGTAGATAAGAAGCTTCATTGCTCCTATACCGGATACAAAGGCTACGAAGGTACCGAGAAGGAAGGGGAAGAGCTCCGCCTTTCCTATAGCATCGCCGGAGATGACATCGGGAATGTCGGTTACAGCCGCACCGAGTATCGCGGGAATACTCATGATAAATGAGAATTTAACCGCATACTGACGGTCAAAGCCCTGAGTAAGTCCGCCTGTGATAGTGGAGCCTGAACGGGAAAGACCGGGAAGGACTGCACACATTTGGAAAAGACCTGTGATAAAGGCGTTATGGGGTTTGATGTTTTCTCCGTTTACCTTTCCGCTTGAAAGCTTGTCGGAAACGAAGAGCATGATGCCGTTGAAAATAAGAATACAACCGATAGCAATGCTTGACTGACCGATAAGATCAACGTAATCGGTGAAGGGAACGATGATAACGAGAGGTATGGTAGCGATAAGTACCATGAGTACAAGACGCTCATGTATTGTAGCCTCGCTCAGTTTAAATTTACCCTTAAATACCTTTTTCATCATGGAGAAGAAGGCAGGGAAGAGGGGAAAAATGTCCTTACGGTAAACTATAAATACAGCCGCCAATGTTCCGAGGTGGAGCATTATGTCAAAGGTCATGGGGATCTCGTCCATTCCGAAGAAATTCTGGAACAGAGAAAGGTGTCCCGAGCTTGAGATAGGCAGAAATTCTGCCAGACCCTGAATAATACCGCTGATAATTGCAAATAACCATAATGACATAAAAATATACCATCCTATTTAAATATATAATCTATTATATAATAACACAAAATTAAAAATTTTACAAGGGTTTATAATATATTTATGGTAAATAAAGTGTTTTTATTCTTAACGGGAGCCTGTGCAGGCTTCTTGAACGGCTTACTCGGTACCGGCGGCGGAATCATAATAATATTTGCTTTAAGCAGGATAAATAAAAATAATGATCCAAAGGACAATTTTGCTACGGCTATAGCGGCTATACTGCCCATGTCGGTGGTGTCGGCAGGCTTTTATCTTACAAGGAACAGCTTTGACCTTAAGGCTGTTTACCCGTATATTCTGCCTGCTGTTGTCGGAGGTACGCTTGGAGCATTTCTTCTGTGCAGGATAAGAGCCGACCGGCTCAAGAGACTGTTTGCCGTTCTGCTGATCATTGCAGGGGTGAATATGATAGGCAAATAAAAACGGCAGGCATATGCCTGCCGTTTTATAAAGCATCCTTTTCAAAGAATACCGTTATAGTTGTTTGTTTACCAATTTCGTTTTCTTCTGTAACGGATAGTACAAGAGAGCCGTTTTCGTACATTAACGTACCGATGCCCTCTTCGTCTTCTTCCTCATCTTCCTCACTTTCGATTTCGGGAATTATCTCGTAACCGTCTATCGTATACGTTCCCGATTCTTCGAAGGTGGGTTCTTCCATAGCGTCAAGTATTCCGTCCGCCATTTCGTCAATGTCGCCCATATCTTCCAGCATTGACGCTTTCATCATCAAGGAGTAATCCTCGGTCGTCATACCCTCTGAGGCGAGTAATGCCTCAAATTCCTCTACGGTTATTCCCGAATTAACAGCCATAAATTCAGGAGAAGCCATATAATCGAGCAATGCATTCATATAACCGGTAAAATAATCCTTAAGAATGTTCATATCCATGCTCATTGCAAATTCATTTTCGTTTGCAAAGGTTAGATGGATAAGAAAATAATATTCTTCGTTATATTCAAAGCCGCTCAGATCCATGCCTTCAAACGAGCTTAATATCAGATCCTCAAAGGACTCCCCTCCCATGGTATAGAACATATAGTCGAGATCGACCTCTCCGGTCCAGCTTCCGCAAAGAAGCTCGGGAGTGGGAAGCTCTCCCTTGTTATCCTCGACTTCGGGGATCTCATAGGATAGGTAGTCATCCTCGGAATATTCGGTTTCGTTATCATCCTTTTCAGAAGGCTTTTTCTTATCGTTTTTATCCGATTTATCCTCTTTTTTTACCCTTTTTTCTCTCTTTTCCTCTGTTTTTTCATTTTCCTTGTCCTTTGTATCGCTTTCAACCTTAGTGCAAGACACTAATGTCATAAGCATTACGATACAGATCAAAAGTGCAAGTATTTTTTTCATAACGTCCTCCCCGAATTGAAAATAGGTTGTATAAATTATATCACAGTTATATTTAAAATGCAAGATATAATCAATATCATGAGCCAAAACGAAAAATATAAGCAAGGTGAATATGATCCACCTTGCTTAAAGAATATTTGTTTACTTGATTTTAGCTATAGCAGCTTCAACGCCTGCAAGGACTTCCTTGTAGTTAGCAAGCTTTTCCTTTTCCTTCTCGACAACAGCAGCGGGGGCCTTAGCTACGAAGCCCTCGTTTGAAAGCTTCTTCTCAAGTCTGTCGATCTCACCGATAGTCTTTTCGCGTTCCTTGGTAAGTCTTTCAAGCTCCTTTTCCATGTCAAGAACCTCTGCCAAGGGGATGAATACTGTAGCAGTACCGGTTACTATCTGAACAGCATCGCTGTCGGTATATTCATTTACCACCTCAACCTCGGAAGCGGAAGCAAGGCGCTGGAAGAATACGAAGGTATCCTCGTTGAAGATATCCTTATGCTCGGTTATGATGAAGTTCTTCGCCTTCTTTGAGGGAGGAACGTTCATTTCGTTTCTTCTTACACGGATAGCCTTGATAACCTCAATAAGAGCGTTCATCTTGCGCTCATCCTCGGGGAAGTTGAGTTCATCTGTATAGGTGGGGAAATCGGAGATCATGATGCTTTCGCCTTCGTGGGGAAGGGTCTGCCAGATTTCCTCTGTGATGAAGGGCATGAAGGGATGGAGAAGTTTAAGTGTGTTGGAAAGCACGTAGGAGATAACCTGCTGTGCGGATTTTGAACCTGCGTTAAGTCTGGGTTTGAGAAGCTCGATGTACCAGTCGCAGAAGATATCCCAGATGAAGTCATAAAGCTTGGAGAGAGCAACACCCAGCTCATAGTTTTCAATGTTCTGAGTAACCTCAGCGATAAGACGGTTGTAGAGGGAGAGTATCCACTTGTCCTCGATCTGCATATCAGCCTCAGCGGGAAGCTCTAACTTCTCGATATCAAGATTCATAAGAACGAAACGAGCCGCATTCCAGATCTTGTTGTTGAAGTTTCTTGCCGCCTCGATCTTATCGGGGGAGTATCTCATATCATTTCCGGGGGAGTTACCTGTTGCAAGAGCGAAACGAAGTGCGTCTGCACCGTACTTTTCAATTTCAACAAGGGGATCGATACCGTTACCGAGAGACTTGGACATCTTTCTGCCCTGAGCATCACGAACAAGTCCGTGGATGAATACATCGGGGAAGGGGATAGCATCCTTTGTTTCCTTACCCTCCATTGTATCAAGGGACATGAAGATCATTTTGGATACCCAGAAGGTGATGATATCGTAAGCGGTAACAAGAACGTTTGTGGGATAGTAGTAGTTAAGCTCCTTGGTGTCTTCGGGCCAACCGAGAGTGGAGAAGGGCCAGAGTGCCGAGGAGAACCAGGTATCGAGAACGTCTTCCTCCTGCTTGATGTTGGTGGAATGACACTTTGTACATTCGTGTACATCGGTCTCGCTTACCATGACTTCGCCGCAGTCCTTACAGTAGTATGCGGGGATTCTGTGACCCCACCAGAGCTGACGGGAGATACACCAGTCGTGGATGTTCTCCATCCAGTAGAGATAGTTCTTGGAGAAGCGGTCGGGAACATATTTGATGTCGCCGTCCTTTACAACCTTGATTGCAGGTTCAGCGAGAGGCTTCATCTTTACGAACCACTGCTTTGATGCGAGGGGTTCGATAACAGTACCGCAACGGTAGCAGTGAGCAACATTGTGTGCGTGCTTTTCGGTCTTAACAAGGTAGCCGTCTGCTTCAAGGTCAGCAACAAGTGCCTTTCTTGCCTCGTAACGGTCCATACCCTGATACTTGCCGCCTGCCTCGGTGATCTTACCCTCCTCGTCGATAGCGAAGATCATGGGAAGATCGTGGCGTGTACCAACCTCAAAGTCATTCGGGTCATGGCAGGGAGTGATCTTAACACAGCCTGTACCGAAATCCTTTTCTACATATTCATCAGCGATGATCGGGATCTCACGGTTGGTGGTGGGAAGCTTTAACATCTTGCCGATAAGATGCTGATATCTTTCATCCTCGGGATGAACTGCAACCGCAGTATCACCGAACATGGTCTCGGGACGGGTGGTAGCGATGGTGAGGTATTCATCTGTACCGACGATAGGATATCTGATATGCCAGAAGGAGCCTTCAAGGTCCTTATACTCTACCTCTGCATCAGAGAGAGCTGTGTTACAGTGAGGACACCAGTTGGTGATACGAAGACCACGGTAGATAAGACCCTTATCGTAAAGACGTACGAAGGTCTTCTTAACAGCGGCGGAAAGAGTATCACTCATGGTGAATGCTTCTCTTGTCCAGTCGCAGGAGGAACCGAGCTTCTTTAACTGACCGATGATGGTACCGCCGTACTGTTCCTTCCACTGCCAAACGAGCTTAAGAAATTCATCACGTCCGATATCGTGGCGAGTGAGCCCCTTTTCCTTACGGAGCACCTCTTCAACCTTTATCTGGGTTGCGATACCCGCATGGTCACAGCCGGGAACCCAAAGGGTGGAGTAACCCTGCATACGCTTGGTACGGATGATGATATCCTGTAATGTATTGTTAAGTGCATGACCCATGTGTAACTGACCTGTTACGTTGGGCGGGGGAATAACTATAGAGAAGGGCTTTTTGTTTTCATCTATCTCGGGGGTGAAATAGCCTGCATCACACCAAGACTGGTATAAGCGGTCTTCTATTTCAGCCGGAGCATAGGTTTTTGAAAGTTCTTTTTTCATTTTATCTAACTCCTTAAATAATAATCATAATTTTGACCTTCATATAGCCTCCCTTGCCTAGAGGGAGGGGAACCGCGCCGTGGGTTCCCGAAAGCGAACTTGCAGAGCTTTTGGGGTTCGCGGTGGAGGGATACGAAAATCTGGATTTTGCGGTAAGCAAAATAAAAAAGCACCCCGAAAAAGCTTCAGGGCGCCTATGCGCTGTACCACCTGAATTCGTTCAATAGTAATGAACGCACTCTTTTCCGCTGTAACGGGCAGAACCCGATTAACTCACAGACAACTTCTTCGGAGATAAAACAGATGCTCACAGCCTACGACATCATTCTCTGTGTTTTACCTTGACCGAGTACTACTCCTGATCAACGTCAATTGTGTCTATTTTAGCATAATTAAAAAGGTTTGTCAATATTTCAAATCAGCTTTATTTGTTTATTTCAGGCTTATCGGTTCGGCAGAGGATATAGTCGATGCTTACATCGTAGAAATCGGCTAAAAGAAGTAACGTATCCGTCGGTGGTACCCTTTCACCGTTTTCAAATTTTGAAAGTAATGCCTGATCTATGCCTAATTTCATTTGCAAGCCTACCTGTGTAAGCTTCCGTTGTTTTCGTAACAGTTTTAAATTATTCTTCATAACGCACCCCCTATATGACATTGTGACATATTTATTATTGACAAATATGACATATTGTCATATAATATAGACATATTATTTATTTGGGGGTAATTATGAAAAACAAAGTATCTAAATTATTATCTGTTATTTTAGTTGTTTTGATGTTGATGCCGATTTTGTCAACGAGTTTAACTTCAATTAATGCTTCAGATGATGTGAAAGCACAACTTGATTCAGT
The DNA here is from genome assembly GCA_015063855.1 of Oscillospiraceae bacterium. Classification (GTDB taxonomy): domain Bacteria; phylum Bacillota; class Clostridia; order Oscillospirales; family CAG-272; genus RGIG7300. The sequence goes on along the minus strand of SVTI01000051.1, from coordinate 7,189 downwards.
CATAAAGAGTTATCCCAACGGTAGTCGTTGGACAGCTTCTTTTGATGGTGGAATACAATGTTATGGCTTCGCTAAATTAGTTGTTTACAAAGTTTTTGGAGCATCAAATTCCGGGGGATATACATATAGAACTTGGAAGTATGATGGTACACCAACAAGTGGTATGACAGTGATTGGTTCATTAACCGATTATTCTGCCACTAATGTTAAAAATCTGTTGAGTAAAGCAAAGCCCGGTGATGTATTACAGTTTAATACAACCAAACAACACTCTATGATTGTGTATCAAGTCGATAGTGATGGTGTTTGGATTTATGATTGTAACTGGGATAATAATTGCGGAATAAGTTTAAGAAAATCATCATTTGGCGCATGGAATGGCAGAAATAGTTCAAAGCTTACACTATTACGATCTAGCAATTATCCGGAACAATGTAGCTGCTCCTCCTCCTACGCAGGATACTACACTTGTACAACATTATCAAGTCCTCTGAATATCCGTAGTGGTCACGGTTCAAGCTATGGTGTGGTCGGTAGCATACCCTCCGGTGCTACCGTATATGTGTCAAAAGCAAGCGGCACATCCGCAAGTGACTGGGGACATGTGGAGTATAATGGAATCAGTGGTTATGCTTCGATGGAATATTTAAAAAAAATAGAGTCTGTTACACCTGCTATAAGGTTTTGGGTTAGTTCTTCAGAATACGGTTCATCTCTAACTTCAGGTACTGTAGGTAACAGGTATTATTTATGTTACCAAATAATTGACAAAGTGAGCGGAAAACCGTTAAACGAAGTTGTATCAAAATCTTACAAGGTTAAAATATCGTATTATTATCCGGATGGTAGTGTGTTTTTTGAAAATACCGTTTCAAATACGGATGAAAGTTGGATCAGTAGCTATTTTAAAACTCCCGGTACATACACGTACGCTGTTACTATTACGGGTGATTATTCGTATTCATCTAAGAAAACATTTGTTATAAACGATGATCCAATTCAAGTTAAAGTATCCAAAAGTTCGGTAACACTTACACTTGGTTCAAAAGAAAGTGAAACAATAAATGTATGGTATGAAGGCTACAATAGTAATGGCGTTACTTTACAATGTGAACGAAATAATACAAATGTTGGATTTAAGTGGAATGATTGGGTTGACGGTAAAGCGCCTTTAACAGTTACAGCTCTTTCCAAAGGTAATTCCACATTGACACTTAGAGCTTTAGACTCAACAAACAAAAAAGTTTTGAATTCTATAGTTGTTAATGTTACTGTTGATGCAAAAACCTACACTGTTTCCTACAACGCGAACGGTGGTACGGGAGCACCTTCATCACAGACTAAGATACACGGAACAAATCTTACATTGTCAAATATCAAGCCTAAGTGTACTGGTTACGGATTTAGTTCATGGAACACCGAATCTGACGGAAGCGGAACATACTATAATTCGGGTGGAACATATTCGCCGAATAAAGGTGCTACATTATATGCGATATGGAAGGCTAATTCATATACCATAAGATATAATGCCAACGGCGGCAGCGGTTCAATGTCTGATACTACCCATTATTATGATACCGCAAAAAATTTAAGTGCCAATAAATTTACCAGAAGCGGATATACCTTCCTCGGATGGTCAACATCATCGAGTGCAACATCTCCCACTTATTTTGATTCTCAAAGTGTAAAGAATCTTACGGCGATTAACGGTGATTCGATAACATTATATGCAGTGTGGGGGGATTCTTCGGCTCCTTCAGCCAAGATAACTTCTACTCACAATACGGCAACTTCACAGACCGTTTCGTTTACTTTTAGTGATAACAACGGTATAGCAGGTTATTATTGGGGTACATCCTCTAATTATATTTCCAACACTTATATATCAACAAGCTCTTCAAGTGCTTCTAAGGTTGTTACAAGTGAGGGAAGCTATTACTTGACAGTTAAAGATAAGAACGGTAATGTATCAGTGACCTATAAGATCAATTTTTCCAAGATTACGTTGAATGGTAACGGAGCTTCCGTGTCACCCTCATATATCATAGCCGAGACCGGTTCGGGGGTTACACTTCCCGGTTGTACAAGGAACGGATATACCTTTATGGGATGGAACACCTCCTCTACTGCAGAAAATGGTCTTGTGTATATTACCGTATCCGGTAATGCAACATATTACGGTATATGGAAGTCAAATGTTGTTCCGGTATCCATGCAGATAACAAGGAACCCGAATAAAATCGATTATTATATCGGAGATTCCTTAGACATGAACGGTGCAGAGGTATCTGTAGTTTATAGTGACGGCTCTGTTAAAAAGATTACAAATTCAACGATAAATAGCGGCATCGAATTACAGAACACCAATCTCAAAGCAGAAGGTGAAAAAAAGGTTACCGTTGTATACGGTGACTTCAAGGATAGCTTTATCGTATATGTTAAGTCTCCTACCATTGAGCTTTCTGAATACGAGTTACGTTTAAATAAAGGTGAACAGCATAATATTATCGTAACTACCGACCCTACCAATGTAATTGTAAAGAATGACAGTTCGGATAAGAGGATTGCTACTATCGAAAATGGTATTATTAAGGCTGTCGGTGTCGGCGAAGCAGAGATTACTATCCGATTTACCTACAACGGTCTTACCTATAAAGCTATATGTAAGGTAGTGGTTGAGGACCCCCCGAAGGTGAAATTCCCTGACGTTGCAGATAATGCATGGTATTCCGAGGGTGTATACTACTGTGCAGGTAAGGGCTACATCACCGGTACAGATAAGGGTACCTTCAATCCTGACGGCAAGCTCACAAGAGAGCAGTTCGTAGTAATTCTTGCAAGAGTTGCAGGTGCTGATCTTACACAGTATACAGAATCTCCCTTCGCAGACGTTGTAGTTAAGGCTTCCACCATGTGGTATGCTCCTTCCGTAATCTGGGCTTATGAAAATGAGTTCGTTAACGGTGTAGGCGATGGCAGCAAGTTCGGTGTTGGTCAGAATATGACCCGTGAGCAGCTCGCTACAATGTTCTTCAGATATGCAAAGGCAAACGGCGTAAACGTTGAAGCTAAAGCAGATCTCTCCGACTTTGCAGATGCTGCAAAGGTTGGTTCTTGGGCTAAGGAAGCATGCGAATGGGCAGTAGAGGCAGGACTTATCGGTTCTACCAGTACTACAGCAAAGACTCTTGCTCCTCAGATGACGGTTACAAGAGCTCAGGCTGCTAAGATCTTCATGAGTTACGACATATTAAAATGACTTGATTTAAGACAGGGAACGATTTCTTTGATTTCGTTCTCTGTTATTTTAATATGTTCTATGTTTCAGGGCTTGGCGGTTGTTCGGCTGATTTCAGTGAAATATTACAACGCCTTATTCTAATATATTCTTGACAAATGTATTATATTGTAATATAATTCGAACAGTATACTTGCGTAAAACTTATATTACAGAATAAGATGACAGATCGGTATAATAGCAACATCAAATGATGTTTTGTTGGAGGATATTATGAAAAAGAAAGTTTTATTTTTAGGTTTAATGGTAACGGTCATGGTCGTGCTGATGGCTATGTTATCAATTTCGGCAAGTGCGGCATCTGATAAAGGTTTCACCTACACGGTGGAAAACAATAAAGCTACCATTACCGGTTATACCGGTTCTGCTACTGCTATTAAAATCCCCTCAGAGCTCGGCGGTTATGATGTTGTTGCGATAGGTAGGGAGTATTATTTAGGTAGTAATGGTTTTACCGGTAATACACAAATTATATCTGTAGAAATTCCCGATACCGTTAAAAGTATTGATCAATCTGCATTTAACGGATGTACCAATCTTAAGGAAGTTACTATAGGTGCAAATGTTGAAAAAATAGGATATGCTGCTTTTGCAAATTGCGAAAATTTGGAAACGGTTGCGTTTAATAATAATGCGAAACTCACAACAATAGATGATAATGCGTTTTCAGGATGTATAAAAATGACATCATTCGTTATACCACATACAGTAAAAACCTTGGGAAAAACATCTTTCCGTCACTGTGATCTACTTACAGAGATTTTTATTCCTAACAGCGTTGAAACTATAGGAAGTTCCGCTTTCTTACATTGCGACAATTTAGCGAAGGTTGTTGTCGGAAGCGGTGTAAAAGAAATTCCGAAATCTTGTTTTTATGATTGTGTTAATTTGACATCTGTTTATTTCCACAGCACTTTGGAGACAATACATAATGCTGCTGGTGAAGTGGCTTTTGCCAATTGCACCGAACTTAAGTATGTATATTACCAGGGCAATTATGATGCATGGATAAATATCGGAGGAAGCAATCAGTCTGCTTTTAACAATACTTTTAAAGATGAAAATAATGTAATTACTAATACTGAGATCAATTGCGATAAAACAACGATCCCCTTTGGCTTGGATGACAACGAATTCAGATTTCCTGATGTAGCAAATGAAAAAGCATGGTATTACGATGAAGTATATTATTGTGAAGATAATGGATACATTACCGGTACAGATAAGGGCACATTCAATCCCAACGGTAACCTCACCAGAGAACAGTTCGTTGTAATCCTTGCAAGAGTATCAGGCGCTGATCTCTCCAAATATATCAATTCCAAGTTCGCTGATGTTAAGGCAACAGCATGGTATGCTCCTTCCGTAATTTGGGCAAACGAAGAGGGTTACGTTAACGGTGTAGGCGACGGTACCAAGTTTGGTGTTGGTCAGAATATGACCCGTGAGCAGCTCGCTACAATGTTCTTCAGATATGCAAAGGCAAACGGAGTAAACGTTGAAGGTAAGGCGGATCTCTCCGACTTTGCGGATGCTGCAAAGGTTGGTTCTTGGGCTAAGGAAGCATGCGAATGGGCGGTAAAGTCAGAACTTATCGGTTCTACCAGCACTACAGCCAAGACCCTTGCTCCTCAGATGGCAGTTACAAGAGGTCAGGCAGCAAAGATATTTATGAGCTATGACAATATTGCATAAATCAAGGATGGTGAAAACCATCCTTCTTTTGGTATACAAAAAGAAACTCCTGCAAAAATCTGCAGGAGTTTCTTATCATAGATTGACTTTATCCGTTCTTTGTGTTACAATTTTACTATCAAATTAAGGAGCAATGATATGAATTTAAAAGAACAGATCCTTAACACCCAATTGCTTGATTCTCAGGCGGCTCTCTGGTATCTCGGTCAGGAGAGTATGCTTGTTAAATGTATGGGCAAATACCTGCTTTTCGATCCCTATCTTTCAGATTACGTTGACAGAGTTTGTTCAAGCGAAGAGATCCTGTGGAAGCGCAGATATCCCGTTCCGATCGATCCCGCAGAGCTTGACTTTGTGGACTATGTATTTCTGTCCCATGATCACGAGGATCATTGCGATCCCGATACCTTGACACCCATTGCGGCAAATAATAAAAAGGCTAAATATTTCTGTCCTCCCAACGCTAAGGGAACATTAAACAGATGTGGAATCGATGATAAAGATATCGTCTTCTGTCATGGCGGTAATGCTATAGACTTTGGCGATATCAAGGTAAGCCCCATGCCTGCGGCTCATGAGGAGCTTCATTACGATGCCAATGGCGATTTTATGGAGCTTGGCTATTACGTAACCGTAGGAGATATAACCTTCTTCCATTCGGGCGATATGTGTCCTTATGCTGAGATGGATAAATATATGCAGAAATGTAACGTTGCCATGATAGCTACAAACGGCAGAGACGCATGGCGTCTTGCCAATGGTATAGAGGGTAATTTTAATTCCTCGGAGGCAATCGATTTTGCTTTGAAAATGAATGCAGATCTGCTTGTACCCATGCACTTTGATCTCTATGACGTGAATTCTGTGCCAATGGGTGAGCTTGCCGATACGATGGAAAAGGAAAAGAAATTTATAGCTCATCACGTATTTATGCCGGGTGAGAGATATGTCTATATGAGATAAGGAGATTAAAAGATGATAATTAAAACACCGCCTATGGGTTGGAATTCATGGAATACCTTCGGCCATGATATAAACGAGAAGCTTATTTTTGAAATTGCGGATATCATGGCAAGCGAGGGCTATCTTGATGCAGGCTATGAGTATCTCGTAATTGATGATTGCTGGCAGGAGATGGTTCGCGGCCGCGACGGCAGGCTTGTTCCCGACAGAAAGAAATTCCCCAACGGTATGAAGGCAGTTGCCGATTACGTTCATTCCAAGGGTCTAAAGCTCGGTATATACAGCTGTGCAGGTCAGCTTACCTGCGAGGGATTCCCCGGAAGCTATGAGCATGAATTCATTGATGCCGAGACCTTTGCGGAGTGGGGCGTAGACTTCTTAAAGTACGATTATTGCTTTAAGCCCAAGGGTGCAGATCCGGCATGTCTTTACCGCCGTATGGGTATGGCGCTCGCCAACTGTGGAAGAGATATACTCTTTTCGGGTTGTTCGTGGGGTGCTGATGAAACGAGAAAATGGATGAAGACTACGGGTGCTCATATGTGGCGCTGTACGGGTGACATGGTAGACAGCGCTGTTTCCATCAAGGATCACGCTTACAACGTTGACAGAGATCTTAAATACTCTGCTATGGGTTCCTATGCCGACTTTGATATGATGGTTGTGGGAATGTATGATAACGGTAACGTTTCCGCAGGCGGTGCTACAACGGCGGCGTATAAATCTCACTTTACCTTCTGGAGTCACCTTGGTTCTCCTCTTATGATAGGTGCGGATCTTCGTAACATTTCAAAGGAATGTAAGGATATACTCCTTAACCGTGACGTTATAGCGATAAATCAGGATCCTGCCTTCTGGCAACCCTACGAGATAGGTCAGATAGGAAGCTGGAACCCAAAGGGTAACCCCGTATATTGCAAGCTTTTAGGCTCAGGCGAGCTTGCTATAGGTTACTATAACTTCTATGACGAGGAAGCGAATCTTTCCACACCTCTTGACCGTATCGGTCTTAATATGTCAACGGGTAAAACTCTTGAAATGACCGAGGTCTGGACAGGGGAGAAGGAGCTGGTTCACAACGGAGTGCATTCTACCAAGATAGCTGCATGGGACTGTAAGCTTTACCGTTGTAAGGTGGTTGACCTTCAGTATGGCGATATGTAAAAAATGCGGTAAGCATATCGAAAAAAACGAACGTGCCGTCTATAAGCGTATGGTAAACCGAGGGGC
>SVTI01000050.1 GCA_015063855.1 Oscillospiraceae bacterium | reverse complement strand
GTTTTCGATCTTGCCGTCAGCCCATTTCTGAACAGTTTCATTAAGATATTCGTAATCGTTGTTAATATGTCTCATCATTGGAGAAACAGGGATAAGAACTACGAAGAGGGCGGATAAAGCGAGCAAGGCAACGCTTACCCACCAATCACGTCTTCTGATAATGAGGAGAGTGAGTGCCAGACCAACCGTAGTTGCTATAATTCCGAGATATGCGAGTCTTGTACAAAAAACGTACATTGCAAGAAGACCGGAACAGCAGGTCAGCCAGAATATTATCTGATTTCGGAGAGTTCTGAATTTATCGGATGCAAGCTGCCATCCCAATGAAATGGGGAGAAGCACGCAGAGGTTTGAGCTCTGGGAGTTAGTATTATTGAACCAGCCTAAAACACCCTTGCCGTCCTTGTATGTATGGGGATCCGTTCCTGTGAGTGTACTTATAAGCATCACAAGAAGCATTATTAAAAATGCAATGCTTAAACCCTTTGCAAGTCCCTCGTAGCTGTCCTTGTTCTGCTTTAAAAGAGTGATAAGAGAAATAGCTGTAAGAGGAGTCTGAACAACGCGGATGTAATTTGAGAAATCTCCTACTATATCACGGATACCGAACTGCAAACATGCGATGAGATGACATGCGTATATTACCACGATCGCACCAATGGTAACGTAATATATTTTCTTTGAATCCGTGATAAGAAAAGCATACAATACTGTTATCGCCAATACTCCGAGACGGAGAATGAGGGTGATAAAGGAGGGGAGGTTCCACTCTGCAAACCAGAAGGATATAATATCAAGTATAGGCTGTATTATTAGTAATACTGCAGTAAATATATGTGCATTTTCGATAAAAAGCTTTTTATTTAATGTCATTAGTTTGTCCTTTCATCATCGTCGGTGGATTTACGAAGCTTTGTAAGATAGTATACAACGGCAAGTACTACCGAGAGGTAGAAGGAGCCGTTGGGTCTTCTTAACACTCCTGCGGTGGCGTATACGTGCAGAAGTAATGATATAAGCGCTATACCCCAGGAGGCTGCTTCAAGGGTAAAGGTGTTTTTGAAATCGTGTATAAGAGATTTTATTATCAGCAGGATGAAATATGCAATAAATACTATCAGTAATATAAGGGAAATAGCACCCATAAGATAATATATCCCGTGAAAATCGTTCTCTACATCATGGATTATCCCCGCACTTGTCAGGTCTGCGAGTTCAAGTCCGAAGAATCTTGATGAGACTCCGTATTCCTCCATCAGAAGCTCATTGTAGCTGAGCTTCATCGTTCTGTAGTGGTGGAGTATTGAGGCATCCTCTGTATATTTGTAGAATTCAACTGTTTTCTCAAGCCCGAATCGCTCTACCAGACCATTAAGATGCTCGCGGTACGCGCCTTCGAGGCGGGCTATCTTTAGTTCCTTGCCCGTAAATCCTTTTTTAATAGCCTTATACTCATATTTTTCGATAAGTCTATCGACTTTGGCCTGTTCCTTTGTGAGATTATCCGACACCTTTTGCTGGTTTTTGTACATTGGTGAAAGAGGGAGGAGGGCGATGAAAATAACTGTTACAATACATAGAACAGCGATCGCCTTTTTCTGCTTTCTGTCTGTTATAATGAGCGTTATGGCTGTTCCTATACCTATCATCAGAAGGGATATATAGGTAAGACGGGTAGCAAAGAGATAGAGCACAGCCATCGCGGGTATAAGATGAAGGAGCAGAACGAGAAAGCTGTCCTTAAATTTCTTTACCGTCATGCATACATATATTGCGGCAAGCACAGAGATCACCGCGCTTTGCGTATTGGCAAAATAGAACCAGCCGAGCGTTCCTATTCCCTTGTTCTGATAGGTATGGGGGTCGGTTGAGGTTAGGGTACTTAAAAGCATAACGGCAATGATTATAAGAAATGATGCGGTAAAGCCTTTAAGTATCGATCTGTATACCCTCGGTTCCTTCTTTAAAAAGGTTATAAAGCATATTGAAAAAATGGGAAAATGGTATATTCTTATAAGATTTGTGATGTCTCCTATAATATCGCTGTAGCCGTTCGCATGGCATACGAGAATATGACCTATGCCTAAAAGCGACAGGGTGAGGATCATAAGGCAGTATACTCTGCGTTTCTCGGCAAGAATAAATGCCGTGACAAATATAAACGCCATCATGATGAGCCGTATTCCGAGCGTGAGAGCATTCGGCAGACTAAGCTTGGTGCTCCAGAAGGAGATAACGTCAAGTATCGGTTGGAGAATACATATTATAAAGACTATCTTTGAAATGTGATTTTTGATCTTTTCCTTTGCCGTGTCAAGCAATTATACCCCTCCTTATTCGTGAGATTATATACATAAACTATTATATCATATATTATATATTATGTCAATAAAAACGACCGCCAAAAGACGGTCGTTATATTATGAATCTGTTAATTAATATGTAACGACAACTCTTACAGTGAAGCTGTGATCTCCGAGACTTACGGTTACGCCGGTTTCACCCTTTGACATGGGTGTTATCATGCCGTTTTGATCTACATGAACTATAGATTCATCGGCAACCGTGTAGGTAAGAGGGTACTTATCCTTATGGAATACAGCCTTGCTTGAATCCTCGTTTGACGCCTCGCCCCATTTAATCCAGTTGCAGTTGATATAGGCTCTTATCTGAAGGGGATGAACGAGAGTGTTAGTTACGTAATACGTGTCATGAACCGCACGGAATTCCGTGATCTCGGGTATCTCTTCATTGAGGTCGACATCCTCGGGGTATACGCGTACAAGGAATGTGACCCTCCTGCTGTCAAATTCTGCGGTGACGTTAGTAGTACCTACCGATAAGGCGGTCATTTTGAAGCCGTTTATTGAGAGAATTTCCGGGTCTTCGACGGTGAAGGTAACAAGGGAAGTATCCTCGACAAGCTTTCTGCGGTAACGAGAGGTGATACGGTATACAGCACAGCTTTGTTCGGTGCCGACGTTCATGTTATAGAAATGAGGGCTCGTTGTGATGGCAATATTACGGTCATCCTCCTCTCGGACAACGAAGGAGTGAAGATCGTTTACACCGCTGTCGGTGGTCAGCTTTTTGTTTGATTCGTTGATGGTTACCTCCTGCATATGAGTGGCCCATTGTCCCCAGTTTTCGCTTTGAGGCTTATCTGAATAAGCGTATGCTACATATACCTTGTCGCCGTTTTTGATATGGCCGTTGAGGTCTCCCGAGAGACCGATATTGTGACAGTAGCGGTATACACCCTCATATAGCTTCTGAGTTTCAGTGAAGCTGATACCGTCCTTTGATTCGTATACACGGATATGAGAATTTTCGCGGAAGGAATAGTCTATTGCGACACCGATGAATTTTCGCTGTGCTTCAACGTACTTTATATCAGCACCGCTCTGTGCAGTTCCGTGAGTAAGTGCGGGAGTGGATTCTGATATGGTAAGAGGCCAGTTTTCATCGGTAGCATCAGCCGTAGCGACCATAGTGTAGAAATAGGGTGCTTGGGCCTTTAAGGTGTAGTAGATGAAGAGTGTACCGTTGAGTTCGACAAAGGCTACCTCACCTGCACCCCAGCAGAGGGTAGTTCCGTCGTAGCTTATTATAGGCATCGCTCTGCCACCCCAACCGCTTCCGTTCCATTTTTCGAAGGGACCTGTGGGGGACTTGCTTCTTCCGACAAATACGTTGTTTGCGTTCTGTGTTTTGTATAGTGTGGATGTGTACCCGAGGTAATACCAACCGTTGAAATATACTGCTCCGGGATCACAGCAGGAGTTGAAGTCATAGGATCCGGGGGTGGGTTGAAGAACAGTCTCCTCCGGAAGCACTTCACCCTCTGAGGTTATGTGCATATAGTTAAGGTGATCCCATTCCGAAAAGCCACCCAGCGAGGAATAATAAGTTTCCATACTTCCGTCATCATTCATTAGAATAGTAGGGCCGTAGCGATAGGAATAGGAGGTCTCATAGGGAGAGAAAACATCAAAGCCCTTGTCCTCGGTGAGAGAGAGGGTCATACAGGTACTACTGCTCGTAAAATCTATCTTATCATAGCGTGCAAAAATTTGTGCTGCCTGAGCTCTTGTCATTATTACCTTAGGGGATAGAGTCGTCCGGGTAGTGCCGCTGATTATGCCCTCGAATACAGCCCATGCAAAGGCTTTTTCCGAATAAGAGGGAAGAGTGGATACATCCTCGTATTTTATTATAAGATTTTCTGCGGTGGGAGCGTTCACGCTGATGCCGAAATTTTCGCAGAAGTTATACAGGAGTGTAACAGCCTCGGCTCTGGAGATGGAACGCCCAATGCCGAAGCGTCTGTTTCCTATACCGTTGGATACACCTGTTTCATAAGCCCACTGAATATAGGGAGAATACCATTGGTCTGCCTTTCCGTCAAGAAAGTATCTGTCGGTATAGTCGGAGGGGTTCATATCGGTAGTACGTGCAAGGGCGGTTACGAACATTTCGCGTGTCATCGTAACATTGGGCGCAAAAGTGGTGTCGGAGGTACCCTTGAATATACCGATCTCATGACAGTATTTAACAGCATCGTAATACCAGGAATTCCCCGGAACGTCGGTGAAGGGAAGGGGGGATTCACTCTCTGCAAAGATGAAATTTGACATCAAGGTGGAAATGCAGAGGATAACAGCTATAACAGAAATCCAATTTAATTTTTTCATAAAAGTCGCTCCGAATGTATTTTTATGAGATAATTCTACATAATAAGCATAAAATACTGGTTAATAAAGTAAGAGTATTTTGTTAATTTCGCCGTTTTCAAAAAAATAATCAAGTTTTTTTCAAAAAGGTATTGCAAAATAAAAAGATATGTGTTATAATCATCAAGCAAACGAAATAAGGCCTGTTGGTCAAGCGGCTAAGACGCAGCCCTCTCACGGCTGAATCGGGGGTTCGATTCCCCCACGGGTCACCAAAACAAAAAAGCACACTTCGGTGTGCTTTTTTTGATATAGGAAAATACGTTACTTCGGGCGCTAAAGAAACAGACTTGTGCAGGGTCCATGCTCGATCATCGGTACGGGCCGGCGCCCGTTTTTTGTTTTGGTGACAGTGAAATAAATCCCTTGCGGGATTTGTGAAATATTGCTTTGCAATGTGAAATAGCTTCGCTGTGAAATGCGCTGCGGCGCGTGAGAGGGATTTATTTTATTTCATATTTTGTTTGTGCAACGAACAAAATATATCACAATTTACGAATGTAAATTATATCATATTTGCCACGGCAAATATATCATTATAAATAAGACTTAAAATTATTCCAAAATACGAACATACATACTGTTTACAAACCTCAAAATATATGCTATACTACCAATATGAAACATATTTCGGGAGGTAAACATGAAAAAGCTGTTGTCATTATTACTTGCGTTTGTGATGATTTCTTCAACTGTTTCTTTCTCTTCCTTTGTTTCTTTGGCAGAAGATGTTGAAGAAGCTATAACAGAAGAAACTGTTGTAACAGAAGAAGCCTTTGCTTCAGAAGAGATCATAACCGATGAATCGGATAATATTGAAGAATCTGATTTGAATGAAGCCTCGGATATTGTTGAGGAAGAAGCCATTGCGCTCGAAGAAGAGTCGGCATCTTCCGAAGCTCCCGACAAGGAAAGCGGAACTGTCGTTGGTGATATCGTTACCGCTTCGGGTAAGTGCGGTGATAATCTTACTTGGGAATTAGATACACTTGGTGTTCTTACAATATCCGGAACGGGCGATATGGAGGATTTTCCATATGATTCAAGGTTATATTCTTATATCACACCTTGGGAGAGTTATTGGAATTCTATTAAGTCTGTTGTAATAAGTGAAGGTGTAACCTCAGTTTCAAACCATGCATTCTATGATTACTACACAAATTTAACTAAAGTTACCATAGCAGATACCGTTACGTATATCGGAAGTGGGGCGTTTGCGAGGAACGATTCATTGACTACGGTTGTGCTATCCGGTGGTGTTACAAGTATGGGTAGCTCTGTTTTCGCAAATAATGGTGCATTGAGCAGTGTAACTATTGGTGAAGGTATAACTGTCTTGGGTGATAAGGTGTTTTATGAATGCCCTGCTTTGAAAAGCTTAACATTTCCGGATAGTCTTAAAACGATCGGAGATGAAGCGTTTGTTCGTAGCGGTCTAACTAATGTGAAATTCGGTTCAGGTCTTACTTACATCGGATATCAGGCATTTATTGCTTCGGATGTTACCAGAGTAGATATACCAAGTCTCGAAGCATGGTGTAATATTAGCTTTGATGATGTTTTTTCTAATCCTTTCTATTACACAAAGAAGTTATATGTAGACGGACAAATAGTGAAGGATCTCGTAATTCCCGATGGTGTTACTGTAATTAAACCGTATGCATTTTCCTATTATACAACCCTTACAAGTATAACGATTCCTTCTTCGGTTAAAAAAATAAGCTATAACGCTTTTCGTTCCTGTATTAATGTCCAAAAATTAAACATTGCTCATGGTGTAGAGATGATCGATGTTTATGCTTTTTATCATTGTACCGGTTTGACCTCTATTACTGTGCCGGATTCTGTAACATACATAGCCAACTCGGCTTTTTACAGTTGTAAAAACTTGGAAAGTATCACATTACCCTTTATAGGTAACAAGCTTGGAAGTGAAACTGATACCGAGCGATATACCTTCGGCTATATTTTCGGTACAAGTTCATTTACCGGTTCCGTTGAAATTTATCAGTATCATGAAAATGGTAGCTGCAGATACTATGTACCTGCATCTTTGAAAAATGTAACTATTACAGGTGGTGATATTTCTTACGGTGCTTTTTCAAATTGCAGTATGCTTGAAAGTATAACATATCCCGATAGTATTACCGATATTCCTCCCTATACATTTTACGGCTGTACAAGCTTGAAACAAATAAATGTTCCAAACTCCGTAACAAATATCGGTGAGTATGCATTCTATCAATGTCAAAACCTGACAAGTATTGATGTTCCTGATAGTATAACATCTATAGAGGATTATACTTTTGCGGGTTGTGCGGTATTGTCAAAGGTTGAGATTCCCAATAAAGTAACAAGTATAGGTGATTATGCATTTAGTGAATGCCTTAAATTGACAGAGCTCAATATACCTGTTGGTGTTACGTATATAGGTGAAAATGCCTTTAGACAATGTACGAAATTTGCTAACATTTCGTTACCGTATGGTGTAAGCTATATTGGTAGTTACGCATTTAATAATACCGGATATTATAATAATTCAGCAAATTGGACAGGCGATGTTTTATATATCGGAAATCATTTGGTTGCAACCCAAACAACGTTGTCAGGTCACTATGATATAGTACCGCTGACAAGATGTATAGCAGGTTCGGCATTTAGAGAATGTGAATTACTTACATCTGTGTCAATACCCAATTCTGTTGTTTATATAGGTACTAATGCGTTCTATTTATCAGGAGTGTATAACAATACAGATAATTGGGAGAATGGAGTTCTATATATTGGCGATTGTTTGATCGCTGCAGATTCTTGTGTTTCGGGAGAATATGTTGTAATAGACGGAACAAGGCTTATTAAGGACAAGGCTTTTTCTAATCGCAGCGAATTGAATTATATTACAATTCCCAAAACCGTAAAGTATATTGGGACAGATGCCTTTATAGGCTGCACAAATCTTACTGTAAGATGTTCCGAGGGCTCTGCTGCTGAAAAATATGCATTAGCGAATTCTATTCCTGTGTCATATTTGCATACTGAATGTGTTTTTACTAGTTACATAAGCAACAATAACGGTAACTGTTATGAGGACGGTACAATGACCGCTCTTTGCGATCTCGGATGCGGTAAAACCGATACCGTAACAGAGCCGGATTCAAAGATACATGATTATTATCTTGATATAGCACGAGCCGCAACATGCCAAAGAGACGGTTTGGGTGTCAATATATGCAATATCTGTCGTGATTATTATACCGAGATTATTCCTAAGGTAGGGCATAAATACTCAAGCTATATATACAATGAAGACGCTACCTGTTATGCCGACGGTACAAAGACTGCTGTATGTACCTACGGCTGCGGTGCCGAAGATACAATATTGGCAGAGGGAACAGCAGCTCACCGTTATACAAATTATGTATATAATGAGGATGCTACCTGTACTAAGAACGGTACAAAAACGGCATATTGTGATTTCGGATGCGGTAATTCCAAGACCTTGACTGCGAG
Organism: Oscillospiraceae bacterium; assembly: GCA_015063855.1. Lineage (GTDB taxonomy): Bacteria > Bacillota > Clostridia > Oscillospirales > CAG-272 > RGIG7300. The sequence goes on along the minus strand of SVTI01000050.1, from coordinate 11,894 downwards.
TTACACTAAATTGCCTCACGATTACACAAGGAGCGTAATTGAGGAATCTACCTGTATAAGCAACGGAATTATGATATGTATCTGTAAGGGATGTAAATCGTACACTTATGAGGATCTTCCTTTTTCCGAGGAGCATAGCGGTGAATGGACAATTACTATTGAGCCTACCGTTAACTCGGAGGGCGAAAAAACAAGGATATGCAGCCTTTGCGGAGTCAACGAAACCGAAGCTGTTGCAAAAATAGAGATTCCCGTGCTTGATACCGATAATTATGTAGTATCGATTACAAGTGCGGAATATATTAAGTATATCCGTTATGCATACGGTCAATATTCTACCTCGGCTGAAATTAAAAATGCGGCGGATTGCGTTACACTGAATCACAGAAATGTTATGGCTTATGCAAGTGAAGGTGTAGCCAAGCTCACAATGGAAAAGGGAGGATATTATTCCTTCTGGATCAAGCTCGCCGATGGAAGCGAGTATGTATATATTGCCGATCTCAGCGTAATGGAGCAGAGTGTAGCGGTTGATGCTTCAACTGTTACGGTGAGTGATCTTTACGGAGTTAAGGATTTCTTTATTGCCTATGGCGAGCATAACAGTTACAGGGATGTGAAGGATAACCTTCTTGTACAGATAACAAGCAAGAAGATCGGCGACAGTCACGATTATTCATATTCTGTAAACAAGTCGGGAATCTATACTCTTTGTGTCAGATACGATGACATTACCCGTGAATACAAATTTATTACCTTTGAGGTGGTATTGCCCGAGGTCGTATTCACAGAGACAGACTCGGGACTGAACATTTCGGGTATCAATGACATCAAGGTTATTCGCTATGCCTACGGTGAATATAACAGCACGGGTGCGGTCAAGCGTGCCGAGGGTGCTGTAGCCTATTCGGGAAAGGGAAGGCTTAAGGGTGTGGATGAATACACTTTGAGCTTTACCAAGGAGGGCCCGGTGACGGTTTCTCTTGTATTCAACAACGGATATTCCGTGATATATAAGTATAAAGCATGACATATAATGAAGGGCAGAGGGTTCAAAATCCTCTGCCTTTCAACGTCTGTTAAAAAAAACTTGCATTTTTTTGTAATTTATGATAGAATAAACAGGATGGAAGATTGGAGGGTATATGAATACTACTACAGATAAGGTATCAGCACAGTCTGTGCTTAATGATGGTTTTAAGGTTAAAAATAAAAAGGGCGAGGTTATTGCTCCCGATAAAATAAGACGATGTGGAAGAAGAATTAAGACTATTTCTCCCATGGCAAAGGTTTCTCCCTACATAATGGTCCAAAGAAATGAGTCCTCAAATATGATTAAGGACCGTATTAAGACCGATAAGATCGATAAGTACGTTAAGGCGAAAAGAGAGCAGGGGCTTACCAATTTTACTATTATGCACGTTTTTGTGGCAGCGTATATAAGAGCCGTATCACAGCGTCCCGGCATCAACCGTTTTATTCAGGGGCAGAAGGTTTATGCACGTAAAAATATAGAGGTTTGTTTAACAATCAAGAAGGAGATGTCTCTTGAATCTCCCGATACCGTGGTCAAGGCTTTCTTCTATCCTGATGCTACTGCGGAAGATGTATACTATGAGTTTGAGCGTATTATAAACGAATACAGAAATTCCCCCGGCGGTGATTTTGACGATACGGCAAAGATACTTTCTTTTATTCCCGGACTTGTGATGAAATTTGCTGTAGGTGTGCTTAAATTTTTTGATTATTTCGGTCTTTTGCCCCGTTTTCTCACTAAGCTCAGCCCCTTCCACGGTTCGTTCTTTATAACTTCTATGGGGTCGCTCGGTATTCCTGCAATATATCATCATCTCTATGATTTTGGTAACGTACCGATATTCCTATCCTTCGGAAGTAAGTATCGTGAGAACGAGCTTCAGGATGACGGAAGTGTGGTCAAGCATACCTATGTCGATTATACCGTCGTTACCGATGAGCGTATCTGCGACGGATATTATTTCGCGTCTGCTTTGAAATTCATGAGAAGCGTTGTACGTAATCCTTCACAGCTTGACAAGAAGCCCGAACAGGTTATAAGTGATATTAAATAATCATAATAATATAGTAAAAACTGCCTTGAAAGAGGGAGTTTTTTCTTTACAAAATAAAATATTTGTGTTATAATATAAAGAACGATAAAATGGAGTAGTATGTTTTATGATAGAAAAATTAAAGGCAGCGGAGGAACGCTACGAGCAGATACTTGAGGATCTCAGTAAACCCGAGGTGGTATCCGATCAGGATAAGTACAGAGATCTGATGAAGGAGCAAAAAAAGCTGACTCCCATTATAGAGAAATACCGCGAATATATGTCGGTGTCCGAGGCTGTAAGCGAGGCAGAGGAAATGCTTGCAGAAAAGCTGGATCCCGATTTTCGTGAGCTTGTTGATATGGAATATAAGGAGAACAAGGAGAAGCTTCCCATAATCGAGGAGGAGCTCAAGGTTCTTCTTCTCCCCCGTGATGAGAACGATGACAAGAATGTTATCGTCGAGATCAGAGGCGGAGCAGGCGGTGATGAGGCGGCACTCTTTGCGGCGGTGCTCTACCGTATGTATACCATGTATTCGGATTCTGTCGGCTTCAAGACAGAGAGGTTAAGCTCCAATGAGACAGGACTTGGAGGCTTCAAGGATATATCCTTCATGATAGAGGGTGACGGTGCATATTCAAGATTTAAATTTGAAAGCGGAGTTCACCGTGTACAGAGAGTTCCTGAGACCGAAAGTCAGGGCAGAATACACACCTCCACCGTTACCGTAGCTGTGCTTCCCGAAATGGAGGACGTTGAGGTGGAGATCAACAATGCCGATCTTAAGATAGAGACCTGTAAGAGCAGCGGTGCAGGCGGTCAGCATATCAATAAGACTGAGTCTGCAATCCGAATTCTTCATATTCCTACCGGAATAGTTGTAGAGTGTCAGGATGAGAGGTCTCAGTTCAAGAATAAGGACAAGGCGATGAAGATCCTTCGCTCCAAGTTGTATGATATGAAGGCTCAGGAGCAGCATGACAAGATAGCAAATCAGAGAAAGACGCAGGTCGGCACAGGCGATCGAAGTGAGAGAATAAGGACATATAACTATCCTCAGGGACGTGTTACCGATCACCGTATCGGACTTACCCTCTATTCTCTGGAGAACTTCCTTAACGGCGATATAGCCCAGATGCTTGATGCTCTGGCAACTGCAGATGCCGCCGCAAGACTAAAAAACAGCGAAGAAATATAATGAATACCGAGATAGTTTATGATATAACAGAGGGATCCTTAAAGCGGGCAGCAGATATAATTCTTGACGGCGGGCTTGTGGCTTTTCCCACCGAGACTGTCTACGGCCTTGGAGCAAATGCCCTTGACTCGAGTGCCGCAGAGAAGATATATGCGGCAAAGAACCGACCCTCGGACAATCCCTTGATAATTCATCTTTCAAGGGCGGAGGATGCGGAAAAATACTGTATTACAAACGATCTATACTATGCTTTGGCAGAGCGCTTTATGCCGGGTCCCCTGACCGTGATATTGCCCAAGAAGGATATCATCCCCTATACCGTGACGGGCGGACTTGAAACTGTAGCTGTGCGTGTTCCCTCATGTGAGACAGCAAGACGCTTTATAGAGGCGGCAGGTGTACCGATAGCGGCACCATCGGCTAATCTGAGCGGTAAGCCCAGCCCTACTCAGGCAAGGCACGTCATTCTTGATATGTATGGAAGGATAGATATGATCATGGCCGGTGAGGATTGCGAGATAGGTTTGGAATCGACTATCATATCCCTTGCAGAGCCTAATCCGAAAATCTACAGACCGGGCAAGGTCACATACGAGGAATTGAAGGAGCTCTGTCCCGAGCTTACCATTTCAGAAGCTGTGCTGAAGGCGCATAAGGGCAGGCCCGAATCTCCCGGAATGATGTATAAGCATTATTCCCCCAAGGCGGAGGTTACCATTATCGATGCTTCAAGATCGGAACGTATAGCCTTCTTAAGGGATAAGGCTGAATGCGGCATACTATGCTATGACGAGGATGCCGAGCTTTTGTGTATGCCCTATGCCAAGGGGATAGGTAAGGAAAGCTCCCCGGAGGATCAGGCAAGGCTTCTGTTTGCACGACTTCGTGAATTTGATGAGATAGATGAGGTCAAGCAGATATATTCCCCCATGCCTAAGGCAGAGGGTGTCGGACTTGCGGTGCTGAACAGATTGATACGTGCCGCAGGCTTCAAAATAATTAAGCTATAAATTGAAAGTGAGATCATAAATGGCGAGAAAAAAGAAAACGGATGAAAGATTGATTCTTGATGAACCGGCGGCTCCCGCCACGCCCCAACCTATAGTAGAAACTATAGAAAAGAACTATATGCCCTACGCCATGAGCGTAATTATCTCGAGAGCGATTCCCGAGATAGATGGCTTCAAGCCCTCACACCGCAAGCTTCTTTATACCATGTATAAGATGGGATTGCTGACAGGTCCCCGTACCAAGAGTGCAAATGTAGTAGGTGCTACCATGAAGCTGAATCCCCACGGTGATATGGCGATATATGAAACCATGGTACGTCTGACCAGAGGCAATGAGAGCCTTCTGCATCCCTTGGTAGATTCCAAGGGTTCCTTTGGTAAGCAGTACAGCTCAGACATGGCCTTTGCCGCATCCCGTTATACCGAGGTGCGACTCGATCCTATATGCCGTGAGCTTTTCTCCGGTATAGACAAGGACGCCGTTGATATGGTGGATAACTATGATAACACAATGAAGGAGCCGAGTCTCCTTCCCACCACCTTCCCGAATGTGCTTGTATGTCCTAATGAGGGCATAGCGGTTGGTATGGCTTCAAAGATATGCTCCTTCAACCTGGCAGAGGTATGTGACGGCGCTATTCAGATGCTTCGTAATCCTTCTACTACTGTGGATCAGCTCCTTGATATCATCAAGGCTCCCGATTTCCCCGGAGGAGCTTCTATCATATACAACCGTGATAAGATGCGTGAGATATATGATACGGGTCACGGCAGCTTTAAGATGCGTGCACGATGCGTCTATGATAAGGCTAATAACTGTATAGATATAGTCCAGATACCCTACTGTACCTCTATCGAGCATATTATGAATGCGGTAGCTCAGGCGGTAGCCGATAAGGCGGGTAAGCTCAAGGAAATCTCGGATATGCGAGATGAGATAGACAAGGACGGCTTCAAGCTTACAATAGACCTGAAGAAGGGTTCTGATCCCGATACAGTTATCAATAAGCTCTATAAGCTCACTCCCCTTGAATCCTCCTTCAGCTGTAATTTTAATGTGCTTATAGACTCATCTCCCAAGGTAATGGGCGTACGTGAGATACTTGAGGAATGGATCAAGTTCAGAGTAAGCTGTGTCAAGCGTGAGTTGACCTACGATCTCGGCAAAAAGAGAGATAAGCTCCATCTTTTGCTCGGTTTGGGTAAGATACTTCTTGATATCGACAAGGCGATAAAGATAGTTCGTGAGACCAAGCTGGAGAAGGACGTTGTCCCCAACCTGATGGAGGGCTTCGGAATAGACGAGATACAGGCAGAATATATTGCTGAAATCAAGCTCCGTTATCTCAACCGTGAATATATCATGAAGCGTATTCAGGAGATAGAGGATCTGCAGAAGGAAATAGCAGAGCTGGAGGAGCTTATCGCAAGCGAAAAGCAGTTGAAGAATTATATCGCAAAGCAGCTGCGTGATATCAAGTCAAAGTACCAGCAGCCCAGAAGAACACAGCTTATTTATGAAGAGGATATTGAGGAATTTGAGATAACCGAAGAGGTGGAGGACGTCAACTACCGTCTTGTTCTCACAAAGGAAGGATATTTCAAGAAGATAACTCAGCAATCTCTGAAGGGCAGCGATGTCCAGAAGCTCAAGGACGGCGATGAGATAATATTCAATGAAGACGTCAACAGCCGTGAGGAGCTGATATTCTTTACAGATAAGGCGAATGCATACAAGGCGAAGGTCGCAGACTTTGATAATTGCAAGGCATCAGATTTCGGCAAGTTTATTCCCGTTGAATTAGGCTTCGACGAGGGTGAAAGAGTATTCTCCATGCAGAGGGTAACCGAATATAAGCCGGAGTATAACATGGTGTTTATATTCAAAAACGGTAAGGGCGTACGAGTTCCCTTGAGTTCTTATCAGACCAAGAATAACCGCCGTAAGCTCTTGGGAGCATTCTCTGATGCATCCCCCATCGTCGGTGCATTCTGTGAGAAGGAACCCTTCGATCTTATGCTTATTTCTAATGTTGGAAAGGCGATAGTGGTAAATACGGAGCTTATTACCTATAAGACTACTCGTTCTGCACAGGGTGCGGCACTCTATACTCTCCGAAAGAATCAGTTTATTGAGAGCGTAATTACAAACCATGCCGAGAAATATGCGAACATTAAAAAATATAAGAAAACTAAAGTGCCTGCTTCGGGTGTTGCCCTTGAGGAGCTCGATGTTGAGGCACAGCAGATAAGCCTTATATAGCAAGAAAGGAATTTTGAAAAATGGCGAAGAAGAAAATTGATAAAACTAAGCTTGCCGCACGTATCCTCTGCCTGATACTTGCAGGACTTATGGTTATCGGTGCTGTGGTAAGTATATTGGTGTATTTTATATGATGACAAAAGGCGAAGAGCAATAAGCTCTTCGCCTTTAAAATTGAGATTTTAGAATTTTCCTCCGCCACCGCTTCGCGTGCTGCCGCTTGATGAGGTGTTTTTAGGTTTTGCGATCTTGGTAACCGTACTGTATAAATAGAGGTCGTAAGCGTTGGTTACCTTCAAGCTGTCCCTCTTTACATAGTCGGTTGCGGAATACTTTTGGGCAACCGATTTAAGCTGACTCTTCATGAAAAACGTGATCACCAATGCAAGAACAAGACCTATAACAAGAGATATCAAAAGATTCTTTGTGAGGTCGAAGGGTGCTTTGTAGGATTCACCGCTCTGTTCCATCTCGATAAGCTCAACGGTTGAATCTGCGAAGCTGCAGAATGCAGAATAGTAATTTCCTCTCGAAAGCTCGGGTCGAAAACGATCTGAGGCATAGCTTATGCCGTCGCTGTTATATACGGTAGCACCGTATTCGTTGCCTAAAACGTACCAGTCACTTTCTTCCATACTGATAAGAAGAAGTACCGCATTGTCTCCGATGCCGTAGCCGAGGTTATCCAAGTAATAGTTGGCATATTCGTCCGGTTCTGAGCCCCCAAGGGAATCAAGAGTGAAAATAAGTATATCCACGTCATATTCTTCGCTTAGCTTTGACAGCTTTTCTTCGAGGTTTGCGGCTTCTGTGTTGTCGAGAAGACCCGCAGTATCATTAAGGTAAGGTGTCGAGGCTGATGCGGGTATTACTGTAAGTGATATCAGCAATAAAGCTGTTAAAATAATAAATATCCTTTTCATCGTCTACCTCCTTACAGTAACCAAAAGAGGTATGATATACCGAAAGCAGCTAAGCCGAGTATCCCGAAGAGACCGAATAACCACCTTTTATACGCCGCTTTATCAAGTGGAAGGTCGCCTGCTATTCTTCCTGTCTGTCCGTTTACTGCAAAGGTGTACTTTTCCTTATTCCAGACAGTATTAAGTATCCAAACAGGATAGAGGGCATACTTTGCCGTACTGTTGTGAAGACGGATATTGGTGGATTCGGGAATTACTGAGGTGTACCCCTTAACCGTCGAAAGAAAGGCGTCGGAGGTGCTGGTCTTGATGCGCTTATTAGCTCTTTCTATGCTTTCCTCGGCATTTACGTCGTATTTATCCGCAAAATAACCTGCAAGATAAGCAGTATTAAAATCAACTGCATCCTTGAAGGAATAGGGCTCGATCGATTCCATTAGATCGTCTGCCATTTTGCTTGAACCGTCTACAGGAACCTTAGCAAAGGAGAGGTTGCCGCTTCTGTGAACAAGGTAGTAGCTTGTTTTGGTGTAATTATATTTTGAATCGCTCCATACTCTAGTTCTCGTTGCACGGTATCTTATATTGGCGTCAGCATCTGCATCGAAGAGCCAGAAGGGAACATATATACCCTTTACTTCCTCGATGTGATTCTCGTCCTTAAAGGTTTTAGGGAGAAGTATCTTGCCCTTATAATGATTACGCAGACATTCCTCGGCTGCCTTTTTATCAATCTTGAATGGTATGACGTAGTCGGGCTTGAGCGAACCTGAAAGCTGTGCGGAGAATACCACGGGGTTTCCGCAGAAGGGACATGCGGTAGCGGCAGTGGTTTCGTCACCTACGATCTCACCTCCGCAGGAATTACAGGTATAGACCGAAAGTGCATCCTCCTCGCCTTCGTCCCAGCTTTTACCCGGCTCGGTCTCCCATTTCATATCATCGGGTTCTTCGCTGTTAAGCTCGTTGTTGTATTTTTTAAGTGTCTCGATTTCGAATTCTGTGTCGCAGTAGGGACATTTCATCTTTTGACTTTCGGTGTCAAAGGTTATGCCACCGCCACAGCAAGGACACTTATATTCTTGGATTACATCCATGACCTGACTCCAAAAGGGAATTACTGAACGTCGTTTTCGTCGAAAACGTCTCCGCATTCGGGACAGAACTTCGGAGGCTTTGAGGGATCCTCGGGTTCCCACCCGCACTTGTCACATCGGTAGAGAAGAGCACCGGCAGGCTTTTTTGCACCGCATTCACAACAGAATTTACCCTTGTTTACCGTACCGCAGGCACAGGTCCAGCCGTCCTCGGGCTTTTTAGCTCCGCATTCTGTGCAGAATTTACCCGAAGCTTCTGCACCGCAGCTGCATTTCCAGGTGTTTGTCGCAGGTGATGCTTGTGCTGATTGCATTTTCTCTTGTTGGGCTACACCCGCATTGTAGAAGCTTTGTGCCTGATTCATTACACCTGTGTTCATAGCCATACCCATGCCGATAAAGCCGTTCATAGCACCACCCTCGTTTGCCGCCGCATTTTCCATAGCGGAAGCGGTGGCATCGGTCATTCTGCCTGCCATCATGAAGGGATTGGTACCCATGGTCATGGCATCTTCCATCTGATTGATCTTCTTGAGATCCTCATCGGTCAGAGTAATGGGGTTGAGTGCGATAGACTGAACACTGATGCCGCGCTTTTGGGTCCACTGGGAAGCCAATGCCTCGTTCATTGCCGTGATAAGCTCGGGAGCATGGGCGGGGATCTGTGCGGGACGGAGCTCAAGCTCGGAGAGCTTGGCAAAAGCGGGCGCAAGGGCAGATATGAATTCTGTCTTAAGCTGATTGTCTATTTCGTCACGAGTGTATTCGTAATCTACGTTACCGCAAACCTTGGAATAGAAGAGAAGGGGGTCGGTGATCGTATAGGAATAAACACCGTTACATCTTACCTGAACGGTTCTTGTCATGCCTATTCTCTTGTTTACAACGTCAAACATAAAGGGATTGGGTGTTCCGAACTTGTTGTCCAGAATTTCCTTTGTGTTGAAGTAATAAACTCTTTGATCCACTCCTGTGTCACCGCCGTAGGTGAAACGTTTACCCATAGTCTTGAAGGTGTCAAGGATGCCCTTGCCTAATTTGCCTGTAAAGAGGCTGGGAGCTATGGTATTATCGTATGTAAACTCACCGGGCTCGGCGCAGATATCTACGACCTTACCTTGCTCGACGATCATCATACACTGACCGTCGGCAACAACTATACCTGAACCGTTGGATATTACGTTGTCATTTCCTTTTTTGTTTGATGAGCGTTTGTTGTATGTTTTTTGTCCACGGCGAACGAGTACGTCGTTTTCGAGCGCATCACATGTGAAAAATTCCTTCCACTGATCTGCCATAGTACTATTGAATGAACCTAATGCTGCTTTGATAAGTCCCATATAAATTTATCCTTTCTAAATTATCAAAATATCATCATAACATTATATTAACATAAAATAAATATTCTGTCAATAATCGCTTAAGAACAATAGCGTGACGTATTATGTAAAAAGAAAAAATAAGGAGCTTTCATTTTATAGAAAGCTCCTTGTGTTTATATTATATTTTCAACATACCCTCAACGGTTGTATATACAGCCTCAAGCGCCTCTGCGATCTTGTCGGCATCCTTAGCACCGGAAACTGCGGAATCGGGACGTCCGCCGCCCTTGCCGCCTGCGATAACGCTTATTGTCTTGACGATATTACCTGCATGCGCACCTGCCGCAACTGCATCCTTACCGCAAGCCGCTACGAAGTTAAGCTTACCTTCGCAGTTACAGGAGAGAACGATAACCGCCTTGGGGTTATCAGCCTTGATATTATCACACATTGTTCTTGCAACGTCTACTGTGATATCCTTAGTCTCTGTAGCAACTACAGTAAGACCCTTGATCTCTTTAGCATCCTTTGTAAGCTCGGAAGCCTTGGAGGCAGCAATCTTACCGTTAAGAGCTTCAATTTCGCTCTTTGCCGCCTTAAGCTCTGCCTGAAGCGCAACTGCTCTCTTTGCGATATCGGCGGTGTTTGCACTCTTTAATTCCTTTGCGGTGTTTGTGATAAGCTCGTCCTTTTCAGCTATGAGGTTAAGTACACCCATACCTGTTGTAGCCTCGATTCTTCTTACACCTGCCGCAACAGAGGTTTCGGAAATGATCTTGAAGAGACCTGCCTTTGCGGTGTTATCGAGGTGAGTACCGCCGCAAAGCTCGGTGGAGAAATCACCCATCTTAACTACTCTGACAAGGTTGCCGTACTTTTCTCCGAAGAGAGCCATAGCGCCCATTGCCTTGGCAGATTCAACGTCTGTTTCAACGGTGGTGATCTCAAGACCCTCAAGGATAACCTTGTTAACAAGCTTTTCGGTTTCTGCCAATTCTTCGGCTGTCATTGCCGCAAAGTGACGGAAATCGAAGCGGAGTCTTTCGTTATCAACGTAAGAACCTGCCTGTTCTACGTGGTTACCGAGAACCTGACGAAGAGCCGCCTGAAGAAGATGTACTGCAGAGTGGTTGCGCTTAATAGCGTTTCTGCGACAGTTACAAACCTTTGCGGTAACCGCGTCACCTACCGATACCATGCCATCCTCTATATCGCAGATATGCATGAATATATCGTCGTGCTTTTTGGTGTTTGTTACCTTAAGCTTTGAGGTATCGTTAAAGATTTTACCTGTATCACCTACCTGACCGCCGCCTTCACCGTAGAAGGGAGTTTTGTCAAGGATAACGATGACTTTGCCTTCAGATGCGGCATCAAGTGTTTCCTTGGTTTCTGCGTTAACTATTTTAACTACCTTTGCCTCGGTTACCGTATCGGTATAACCTGTAAACTCGGTCTTGTCAAGACCTTCAAGGAATTCAAAGGTTTCACCAACCCAACCGAAATCACCGAGAGCTGCGGTTGCTGCTCTGGAGCGTGCCTTCTGCTCGTCAAGACAAGCCTTGAAGCCCTCTTCATCTATTGCAAGACCGTTTTCGGATGCAAGCTCACGGGTGAGGTCGATAGGGAAGCCGAAGGTGTCGTTGAGCTTGAATACGTCTTTACCTGCAAGAACGGAAGAAGATGCTGCCTTTGCTTCTGCTACCATTTCATTGAGCATTTCAAGACCGGAGTCAATGGTCTGTGCAAACTTGTTTTCTTCGATGCCGATGATTTTCTGAATATAATCAAGCTTTTCGGTAAGCTCGGGATAAGCTGTTTCGTTCTCCTTTGCAACAACTGCAACGATATCGGTAAGGAAGGTGCCCTTGATACCGAGGAGTCTTCCGTGACGTGCGGCACGGCGAAGAAGTCTTCTGAGAACGTAGCCGCGACCTTCGTTTGTGGGAACAACACCGTCACAAACAAGGAATGTGGTGGAACGGATGTGGTCGGTTATGATACGAAGG
>SVTI01000119.1 GCA_015063855.1 Oscillospiraceae bacterium | reverse complement strand
GCCGCCTATACTTCCCTTAGTTACCACAAGACCTGTGTTAAGCTCACTTGCTCCCATACGAAGCGCCATAACGTATGAGGATTCCTCGCCGCACCAGATATGTGTGTTACATCTCTTGGTAAGGCAGGTCTCCGCATCCTCATAGTTATCGTTAAAGGGCATATCTATACCTAAGTTCCCCATAGGGAAGAAAAGCTCGTTTACAGAAGTATTTGTTATAGTATATTCTTCTCGGTACTTATCAGCATTCTCACGCTTGACCTCTACACGCACCATAGGATTGGAGTATACAGCCTTACATACATCACCGTCGATCTCAACATTCTCGATCTCCAGACCCATAAAGCGGTTAAAGGCAACCTGAAGATTAAGATAAGGTACACCGAAGGTAGCGGTAGCAGACTCTACCCAGTTCATTTCGTAATTATCACCCTTGATAACAAGCGCCTCCAAGCCGCCGTTATCGGGATTGTACTTAATATTAAACATATTTCCTCCGAAAATGTATTATTAGATATATTGTACACCATTTCGACGAATATTTCAATACAAATGTTGATTTTGGCTTATAATTATGTTAAAATATACTTATAAATATAATATTGTACACATTATAATTTAACGAACAGTTTAATTAAACAATCCATCTTTCGTAAACGAAAAGTTTCGATCCCCAGCCTTCTCTATCAAGAGAAGGCTTTACGGTGGGAACTCATCGCTTATTTTAAGACATTTCGTTACAGTAAACTCTACGTAAAACGGTATATCAAAATTCTGCCTTTAATTTATAAGGAAACAAATAATGAAAATTTACTTAAAAAAGATCAAACAGGGAGAAAATCTCCATGCAGAAGCGCACAGACTGTTGGCGCAGGTCTACGGCAAAAGCTACACGTTAGAATATAATAATAAATCAAAACCTTTTATCAAGGGTGATGCTGATTTTCATTTCAATATTTCACATTCGGGCGAATGGGTTTGCCTCGGTGTATCGAAAAATGAGATCGGCGTTGACATAGAAAAGCATAACGAAACAAGAACAAGACTTGCAAAGCGCTTTTTCTCAGCAAAAGAGCAGACGAAATGCAAGACTGTCAAGGATTTCTTTGATATCTGGACAAAAAAAGAAGCTTTTATCAAAGCGGTCGGTATAGGTCTGTCCTACGGTATAAATACCTTCTGTTGCTTTGAGAAGCAAAACGGATATACTATCAAAACTTTAGCGGCGCCAAACAACTATTCACTTTCTGTATGTGAAAAAAGCGATTATATCGAAAAAATCGATATTATATACGTCAACTGTTGACAAAATATTCTAAATAATAAATAAGATAAAGCTCCCGAAATCGGGAGCTTTAATATTATCCTTTTAAGATTTTATAAGCTTTCAAAATACAGAGCTGTGTCTTTGCATCGGCAAATTCATTATTCATTACCTTCTCTACAGCTTCCTCTAAGGGCATGGTGAACACCTCAAGAAATTCATCCTCGTCAAGATGACACTCGCCTAAGGTTAGATCTGTAGCAAGATACATTTGAACACGTTCCTCAAGCAATGCAGGAGAACCGATATATTCACCTATGAAGGTCATCTTACCGGGAATATAGCCCGTCTCCTCCCAAAGCTCGCGTTTAGCCGCTTCAAGGGGATCCTCGCCAAGCTCCAATTTACCTGCAGGAATTTCGGTTACTACTCTGCCGATAGGATATCTGTACTGTCTTTCAAGCACGATTTCACCATCATCTGTTACCGGAATGACGCATACCGCACCGTTATGCTTTATATACTCACGGGTAGCAAGATTGCCGTTAGGTAAAGTAACCGTATCCTTACGTACGTGGAGAACTACACCGTCAAATATTTTTTCCTCTGATACCTTTCTTTCTGTAAGATCCATATTATATATTTCCTTTCAAGATTTCACGAATTTTCTTTCTGTTCAGATCAAGACCTATTATATTAAGCCCCTCCTCATCATCGCATTGAACCATATTAAGGTGGGATGATACGGAATTTATCATATATCCGCCCCATACACCCTTAATACGAAGCACCGTACCGCATTCACCGTTATTATACAGGCGATCAATTCGGCACTTGATTTCATCAGCCGAGCACGGTTCAAGCTTAATAGTTGTGCTTAAATACCTTGCGCTGTGTGTCTGCTCAGCATCGGGAATATAATTGGATGAACCGCATCTGCTAAGATATTGAAAATCATCGTAAACAGAAATATTAAACTCACCTATACCGAGCTGATTACAAACCAAATCTCTGTAGTTTTTTACAGTTACCTCACCTGCGTCATCGTCCATAGAGAAAATTACTGAGCCTGAAGCCATTATCTGATCCTTCAGCATTTCTCTCGAAAAGTCATCAAGCTTTGAAACACTAAAAGGATCAACCACACATATAATACCCCCGATCTGACATTTACCCTTCATCTCAGACGAGGATATAACCGAATAAAACTGCGAAATATCATACACCCCCGAGGGTTCAACTATAATACGGTCAAAGTGATCTGATAATTCAAGAAGCATATCATGAAATCCAACCTTAAGGGTACAGCATATACATCCGCCAAACAGCTCATCGGCATGAATACCTTCTGCCGCCAATATCCTTGAATCAATTCCCTTCGTACCGTATTCGTTTTCGATTACGGCAAAGCTCTCACCCTTGAAGCGC